>JBKJNQ010000173.1:0-38317 GCA_046593575.1 Bacteriovoracaceae bacterium | reverse complement strand
GCTCAAAGTGGTCCGTAACGTCGGTTATACACACCCGGATCTGTCGGGTACCCACGGATTGGCCAACATTTAGGGCCTGTAATTCCTGAGTCAGGACATCGCCGGACTCGACGAGATTCACATTGCCCAGATACTTCCGGATATCGTCCGCCAAGACGGGATAGTGGGTGCAGCCGAGAATCACCGTTTGGATTTTGTCAGCCTTCACTTTTTCTAAGTAGCGCTTGATGACGAGGTCGGTGATTTCGTTATGGACGACACCCTCTTCCACCAGAGGAACAAATAAGGGACAGGCTATTTCAACAACTTTCGTTTTTGGGCTCAGAGTTTTGATGGTCTGCTCGTAAGCATGGGAACGGATAGTGGCACTGGTTCCAAGGACAGCGATTTGAGAATCGCCTTTTTCAAGAGCGGCCCGTGATCCCGGCTCAATCACATTGAGAAGCGGAATGCCTTCAAAAGTTTTCTGCCCAAGATAAACCGTCGAAGCTGAGTTACAGGCAATAACCATCGCTTTCACGTTCTGATCTTTTAAGAACCGCAGAATCTGGTCACCGTATTTTTTAATCGTTTCAGGAGATTTATTTCCATAAGGAAGGCGCGCGATGTCGCCCAGATAAACAAAGGATTCATGGGGGAAGTTTTTCGCGAGAACTTTCAGGACGGTAAGACCGCCGAGGCCTGAATCGAAAATACCAATGGGTTGAGAACTCATGAGACCAAGTTTCTCAGAATCACTGCCTCAATGGCAATGATGAATCTTTGCCTCCTCTGGCTTAGGAACTTTGGATTCTGCGTGAGGAATAAACTGAAGCCTTCCGGCAATCGTCACAATCCCGACCACGATAAAAATCATGGCATAAATTTTCGGAAGTTTTGCGCGGAGTGGATTCATCACTTTCCGGATAATCTGGGGCGCCCCGATCATCGCAGGTAAGGTTCCGAGCCAGAAAAAGAAAAGCGAAAGTATTATCTGATGAAATTCTCCCAGTGCTGCCGCCGCGATGACGACACCATAAATAAGTCCACAGGGAAGCATCAGTGAAAGAAACCCCACCACAAATGAACGGAAGTATCCGGAGTTACCTGCAAAATGCCGGAAAAGGAAACGGTAAGCATGATGGAGAAAACCGGGAAGTGGAAGTTCCGCTTTTTTTCCGCGAAAACTTTGAACTCCCCAAAAAATAAAAAGTGTCCCCAGAACAAGGCCCGAGAACATCTGCGTTGAAGAAATGCTCACAAGATTCTTGAGTCCTTCACCTAAGATCCAGGCAAGAGTACCAAGAATGGAGTAACCCAGAAGGCGTCCCAACTGATATTTGAGGATATCTTTTCCGCCGGAACAGCTCGCGGAGACAAGTCCCCCACACATTCCTACGCAGTGGAGACTTCCAGTGAGACCCGCAATCAGGGAGGCGAAAGGAAGAAAATTACTGGACAGGTCCGACAAGCGATACCTCCTTCTCAGTGATAATGTCTTTTGTGAGCGCGTCTTCCACCTGAACCGTAACTTTTGCCTGGCCAAAATTCAGTATAGATCGATCAAATCGAAAGAAGACCATGATCTTTTTATCCGGATCATCAATAAGAGTCGGATGATTGGGAGTGATGATCTCAATTTTGTCCGAGAGAGGGATTTCTTTGATTCTTAATTCAACGGCCGGAGCAGTGTTGCCCTGATGACTCAGCTTCAACTGAAAATTATTCATGACCTTGCCTTCACGGTTTACGGTGAAAGGAATTTTCGATCGAAGAAAAACAAGATTTAGTTTGGTGCTCGCACTCAAAGAGAAGAAAAACAAGGCAAGAAGACTTAAACCAGTGAGGCCATAGCCCATTGAGCGTGGAGTAAAAATCTTGTGCTTTTTGCCGGACCCTGACGCGTATTTGATAAGTCCCCGTGGTTTTTTTACCCGGTCCATAATGTTGTCGCAGGCATCGATGCACATCGTGCACTGGATGCACTCAAGTTGCGTTCCCCGCCTGATATCAATTCCGGTCGGACAAACTTTCACGCAGTGATAGCAGTTCACGCAGTCCCCTTCCTCGCCTTTTGCTACCGTACCAGTCCTGGGTTCCCCTCGGGGGACGTCATACGTAACATTGAGGGAATTTTCATCCATCATGACGGACTGAATTCTTCCGTAAGGACACATGACGAGACAGAACTGCTCGCGGAACCAACCGAAGTCAGCAAGGAAGATCACTGTCAGGATCATGGTCGACAGAAAGTACTCCCAGTTTTCGAAAGGAGAATGAAGAGACATCAGAAGAAGATCCCGGGGGCCCACAAAATATCCGACGAACGTATGAGCAATGTGCAGCGAGATGAGAAGGTAGATTCCCCATTTCAAAGAGCGCTTGAAGATTTTTTCTATCGTCCAGGGAGCCGCTTCGAGATCTCTTCTTCTTTTGGGCGTTCCTTCAATCAGACTATCGATCTTCATAAAAATGGATTGAATAAAAACTGTCTGTGGACAGGCCCAGCCGCACCAGACACGACCAAAGACGCTGGTCATGAAGGCCATGAAAAACAGGGCAGTGATGAGTGCCAGGAACATGAGAATCGGTTCCACTCCATGAATTGTTCCACCGAGAAAAACGAATTCTCTGTGAACAATGTCAACCTTCAGCGCTGGTTTTCCCTTGATGTTGATCCAGGGAAGAACCAGATAAAAACCGATCAGGAACCAGTAAACGAGGCCCCGTCTGTCGTGCCATTTCCCGCTGACATTCTCCGGATACAAATAAACCCGGTGACCATCTTCATCAGTGGTCGCAAGTCTCTCCGGATCGAGCTCGAAGATGTTCTTATTTTTCGGCAACCTTATCTCCCTGAGGCTCTTTGCCTTTCACGAACTTATTATGAAAAGTCATGACATAGGCGACGGCCTGATACATTTCTTCCTTGGTGATCAGCTCGCTCCAGATCGGCATCCCGTTGGCCTCGCTTCCATTAAAGACGACTGGATAAATTGTTTCCGGGGTGCCCTTCGCGATCAGCCAGTGATTATCGGTAAGGTTCGGACCCACATCGCCTTCTCCGCTTTCCATGTGACAGGGCATGCAGTTCAGTTCGTAAACTTCTTTGCCTTTAGCAACTCCATTATCAGTTATAATTTTGGCGTAGAATTCCTGATTGAAAGTTCCGTTCAATTTTCTGAAGGCTTCCTGCTTTGCCTGGACAATCTTAAAATCCTTGTGAAACTCTTCTTTCAGCGAAGGGCCACCAAGGAATTGGTAGTACAAAAAATATCCGCCAGAGAAGACAATGGAAATAATGAAAATCCCATTCCACCAGGCCGGAAGCGGGTAATTAAATTCCTGAATATTGTCATAGTGATGATCCATGAGGAGTTTCTTTTCAGCTTCCTCTACGATATTTTTCTTTTCTTCATTCTTCATACGATGTCCTTATCATCCAACGGAATTTTTCCGAGCTGTTCATAGAAATTTTTATTCGCGGCCCGGTAAGTCCACCAGGTGTAGAGGATAAAACTCGTCAGAAAAAGCACGAGAGCGGTAACGGGGAGCCATTGGATATCAAATGCTTTTAGTACTTCCTGTTTCATTTTTCCTCCGCGGCAAGGGTTTCATCCGCCATTGAACTGTAATCAACACCAATCCTCTGGATATAGGCGATGAGAGAAACGATATCCATTTCTGCGATTTTTACCGGTACCCCACTCTGCGCGAGTTCATCAGCAATTCCTTTTGCCTGAAGCTGCGCCATCGTCACTGACTTGATCACTTCCTCGTCTGTGTACGGAACACCAAGCTTCTGCATGACCCGCATTTTACCCGGGAGATCCTTGTAATCAATTTTCTGGTCAAAGAGCCACACGTACCTCGGCATGATGGACCCAGCAGTCACTTCCCGCGGTTCGTAAAAATGTTTGTAATGCCACATGTGGGGATACTTTCCACCAACGCGTGCCAGATCCGGACCGGTACGCTTCGACCCCCACTGAAACGGATGATCGTAAACAAACTCAGCAGCGTTCGACGGCTTTCCGTATCTCACTACTTCGTGTGGCATGGGTCTCACTGTCTGAGAGTGACAAAGATAACAACCCTCTTTGATGTAAACATCACGGCCTAAAAGTTCCAGCGGAGTGTAAGGCTTGATCGCACTCACTTTGGTCACATATTGATCTGCTACGAGTGAAGGAATGATTTCAATCCCACTTCCTACGAGAATTGTAATCAGGGAAAGAACCGCGAAGATCATTGGCCAGCCTTCGAGCTTACGGTGCGCGGACGCTCCGGTCTCGATGGAAGAAGCATGCAAAGGATAGGCTTCGTAGACAGCGATCTCAGTTGTAGTTCCTGCCTTTGCGGTTTTCCAGAAGTTATAAACCATCATGATGAATGAAATGAGAACCATCGTTCCACCGATAGCACGAACCCAGTACATCGGAACAATTTTTACAACGGTTTCAATAAAGTTTGGATAAATAAGCTTTCCAGCGTCATCCATCGCACTCCACATGAGAGACTGAGTGATGCCCGCAATCCACATTGAAACCATGTAAAGAATAAGACCGATCGTCGCAAGCCAGAACTGCTGATGAGCGAGTTTCTTCGAGTAGAGCTCTGTATTCCAAAGCTTAGGAATCAGATAAAAAAAGATTCCGGCAATCAGCATGTAGTTCCAGCCGATTGTTCCCGAATGAACGTGGCCGGGAATCCAGTCTGTAAAATGCGCAATAGCGTTCACACTCTTGATCGAAAGAAGGGGGCCTTCAAATGTGGCCATGCCGTAAAAAGTAAGAGAGGTCGCCATGAAGCGAACAGACGGTTCCGTTCTGACTTTTCCCCAGACTCCTCTCAGAGTCATGAGACCATTAATCATCCCACCCCAGCTTGGCATCCAGAGCATGATGGAAAAAACCATCCCGAGAGTCTGCGCCCACTCTGGAAGTGTCGTGTAGAGAAGATGGTGGGGACCCGCCCAGATATAAATAAAAGTGAGAGACCAGAAGTGAATGATCGAAAGCCGGTAAGAATACACCGGGCGATTCACGGCCTTCGGAATGAAATAATACATGAGTCCCAGAAAAGGGGTCGTGAGAAAAAAGGCAACGGCATTGTGTCCGTACCACCACTGAACCAGAGCGTCCTGAACACCGGCGTACAACGAATAAGATTTCGTGAGCGACACGGGGATCTCAAGCGAGTTTACGATGTGGAGGACAGCAACGGTGATAATCGTGGCAATAAAAAACCAGATCGCCACGTAGATATGCCGCTCTCTTCTACGGATAATGGTTCCGAAGAAGTTTACCGCAAACACGACCCAAATGACCGTGATCAGAATATCAATCGGCCACTCGAGTTCAGCGTATTCTTTCCCGGTGGTGATACCAAAAGGAAGTGTGACGGCAGCAAGTACGATGATCGACTGCCAGCCCCAGAAATGAATCTTTGAAAGCGTGTCATTGAAGAGCCGCGCCTTCAGAAGTCTTTGATGTGAATAGTAAATCCCGCCGAAGATCGCGTTTCCGCAGAAAGCGAAGATCGCCGCGTTGGTGTGAAGTGGTCGCAATCTTCCGAAAGTAATCCAGGGCAAACCGAAGTTCATTCTAAAATCCGCCAACTGAAAGGCAATGGTCACCCCCAGAAGAAGGGCCACAACTCCCCAGACTAAAGTGGCAATGACAAATAACTTTACGATCTCATCGTCGTAACTGAATTTCTCGGGCGCACCGGTTCGTGCCGCGCTCCTGTTGTCAGAACTCATTTCTCTATCCTTTTTTTCAAGTCCACTTTTGATTCTTCCAGAAGCATTCTGTATTTCGGTGTTTCAACATCGTCGTATTGTCCCTTCGCCACCGACCATAAAAAAAGACAAAGGAACGATCCTCCCAGACCAAGTGCCATCGGCAGGAGAATAATCAGGATTTCCATAAGGCCCTCATCTTTCCGGTTCCCCAAAGAGTCGAAAGAAGAACAGTTAATGAACTGACGGGCATGACGATAGCGGCAACGAGTGGATTAATGACTCCGGTGAAGACAAATATGACGGAAAGTGAGTTATAAACAAGTGAGAGAATGAGATTACGCTTCACAACTTTCATGGTTTCACGGGAAAGGGTGAATAGCTTTTGAACCCCCGCGAGCCCGGGTGTCGTGAGGTAAACATCAGCGGCCCTGAGAGAAATATCCATTGCACCTGAGACAGCAATTCCAATATCTGCTGATTCGAGGGCCATGGCATCGTTAGCACCATCACCAATCATCACCACACCAGAAATATTCTTAACCAGGAGGAGCTTATCTTCAGGACTGAGTGAGAAAAGAGCATTCTCCGGGGAGATACCAGCTTCTTCAGCAAGCGGAAGAACGACCGTCGACCGGTCACCTGAAAGGATTGAAAGCGAATATCCATCACGCTTAAGGCCGGATATAATTTCCGAAGAATCTTTCCTGATCGTGTCGCTCACATCAAAAGTCGCTTTAAGAATTCCGTTTTCTCTGATCTCACTATGAGAGATGGCGTAAGAATCATTCCCGATTTTTCCCTCAACACCTTTACCGGGGATTTCCTGATGGTCATAAACGGGAAGAATTATTCCTCCGTTTCTGATGGCAAAGTCAGCAAGAGACTTGCCAACGGGGTGGCGGGAATTCTGCTCAAGAGTCTGGATGACATCCATGATGTATGTGTTCATCGCCTCTAATTTGAAAAAAGAATTTAATTCGAGTTGCCCCAGTGTGATTGTGCCGGTCTTGTCTAAAAAAATATTTTTCGCTTTGGCGAGTTTCTCAAAGACCTCATCGCTCTTCACAATGATGCCGTTCCTGGCGGCCAGAGAAAGACTCCGGTGAAAAGTAAGAGGGACAGAAATGGCGAGGGCGCAGGGACAGGTGACGATAAGTAAGGTTAAAGCCCTGGTAAGTGCCGCTTCTGTTCCCTTCGGAAGGAGAAGGAAAAACAGAACAGACGCCAGCGCAATCACTATCAGAGTGAAATATTTTGATACAACCGATGTGAGGTCGACAGTCCTGGACTTCATCGCCCACCCTTGTTCGACATGTTTCAGAAGCTGACCCAAGCGTGTATGGGAATTTATTTTTTCTATCTTTATAAGAATTTCTGATCCCAGATTTTGAGTACCGGAAAAAATCTTTTGTCCGGACTTAATCCGTGCCGGAATCGATTCTCCGGTGAGAAGTGAATTATTGAGATAGGAATCTCCTTTCAGAACGACTCCATCGGCCGGGACGAGGGCATCACGACCCAATTTAATGACATCTCCTTCCTTCAGATACTGAGTATGGATTTCCTCAAATCCCGAAGGGCATTTTCGCAGGACACTTTCGTTTTGATAAAAATAAAAAAGATCTTTGCCAGACAGGCCTTTATCCTGAATCTTCCTCAGGAAATACCGGGACAAAAGGAGTAAAAAAACCAGCGCCGACAATGAATCAAAATAATTCCCCTCAAAGTTGAGAAGGAGGTTCCGCAACCCCATGACCGCACCCATGATAAGGGCGATCGAGATAGGAATGTCGATCGAGACTGTTCTGTTCCGTAAGGAAGTCCATGCGCTCTGGTAAAAAGGCCGGGCACTATAAGTGAAAACAGGAAATGCCAGAACGACCGTAAGGACATGAAAGATTTTCGCTGTCTCGGCTGATGCCCCGGCATAGAGTGAAAATGAATAGATCATGATATTTCCGGCGGCCGCACCGGCAACACCCATTCGCATGAGCGCAGTTTTTTCTTCATGATCCTGAAGTTTTTTTAAATCCTCGTTTCGGTTAAGTGAGTGCGGGCGATATCCCAGGCGATTAAGCTCACGGGCCACATCAGAGAATTTTCCCTCCTCATTAATCACAACACTGACAACTGATTTCTCAAGGTCGAGCTTTGACCTCAGAACTCCGGGCAGGATTTCCGGCAATTTCTCGATCAGCCAGAGACATGCCAGACAATGAATCCCTTCCAGATAAAAATCCATAACCAGATGACCGTCATGATTCAGGTAACAGTGATCAGTCTTGAATTTCTTATCATCTAAGAATGCGTAGCTACTTTTAGTCAGCTCAACGGGCGATCGCCGCTTAAATGGCGCTGAAGTCTGCTTTATCTCATAATAAGAGCCCAGCTTCAGATCATTCAGGATTTCATAGACGGTGAGACAACCCCGGCAGCAGAAAGGAAGTTTTTGCTCAGAATCCTGAGGCAAAAATAAAGGCCTTAGCGCCTGTTCATCACAATGTACGCATTGAAACATAAGGTAAATATACTCTTCGCCTGACAAGAAACACTGATGGAGGTCATCCCGGAATTTCTGAATTACATGATCTTTGTCATGTTTAATTAATTTATTTTAAGTGGAATTTTTATCAGGGAGACAGATAGGTCACAAGAAGTGAACATCCGTTCTGCCTAAGAACGACAGAAACATTTTCTACATTTCTTCCCCCGTCCTTTCCCATGGCCACGAGTTCTACTGGATTTGCCTTGATGAGCTGGGAGACAACATTTGGAAGTGAGCCCATGTGAGTGGCGATCTCAATTTTGATATTGGGATTTCTCATTTTTTTTTGAAGTTCGCTCCGTTCATGTTCGAGTTTACGCCGGGACGCCAGCTTCAGCTCATCGTTGAGGCCTATGACTTTTAGTGGATCCGTTTCTTTCACCATATACGTATTGAGGAGGAGAATTTCATGGGGAGCCGTTGTGTCCTTCACGATACCCATGACAAACTCAATGGTCTTTTGTGAATGAGGAGAGAAATCGGTCGCGATAATTATTCTTTTCATAAAATTAAGAATAATAAAAACCAGGAATTTGAACGATGAGCAGGATTACCACAAAACCTGATTTTTATCAGGGTTCAGGGAACTTTCTCGAGCCCCTTCACGTTCAAAACAACGATTTCCCGTCCGTTGATTTCAATCAGACTATCTTCCTTGAATTCAGAAAGGCACCTGATCACCGTTTCCGTAGCGGTACCAATCATATTGGCGAGATCATCACGAGTGACTCTTACGGAAACGGTAGAAGATCCACGGTGAAGCTGTAAAAGTGCCTCGGCGGTCCTTTTTCTTACGGTATCGTAGGCCATTCTCAGAAGATGTTTTTCCTGTACTTCAACCTGGTTGGAAAGAATGCGGATGAATTTGGCGGAAACATCCCGATTGCGGTTCAGGAGCGAGAGAAAGTCATCTTTCGGTATTTTTACCATCTCACTATCTTCGAGAACGACGGCAGAATCCTTATACAGCGAATTTTCAAAAAGCGGAATGTGGCCGAAGAAATCGCCAGCCTTGAATACATGTGTGATGAATTCTTTTCCGTCATCATGGGTTTTGTAAGTCTTGATACTTCCCTTCGAGAGAAAATAGACGTAATGAGGACTATCTCCTACATGGAAGATGACTTCTTTTTTCTTGTAGGGGGAAACCGGACGGTTGGCGGATAGAGACTTCAGCTCATCAAGACCCGAAGCCTCATTCAGGAAAGTGGAAAGACCCTGAAGGTCACGGGAGAATTCCTGCCTCAGGACATCTTTTTTCCGAAGGCGTGTCTCGATGGCATTCAGAAGCTCAGTCTCTTCAAAAGGCTTAGTGAGATAATCGTCGGCCCCAAGATCCATACCTTTTCTCATCTCGCTTTTCTCTGCTTTCGCTGTGAGAAAGATAAAGGGAATCGCTGCTGTTTTTGGATCTTTGGAAAGAATATGCAGAACACCATAGCCATCAAGTTCGGGCATCATGATGTCGCATATAATGAGATCGGGGTTCATTTCTTTTGCGAGTATACTTCCCGCTTTCCCATTCGGTGCAGTCTTCACTTCATACTGCGCGAGCTCGAGAATTTCTGCTGTGTTTTCCCGCATAATGACATCGTCTTCTATAATCAGGATGCGTTTCATTTTCTCTCCGGGAGGGTGACGGTAAATTTAGTGCCCTGGTTCTCTTTACTGACGAAAGAAATCGAGCCATTCATGAGATCGAGATAACGTTTTACAATATTGAGACCCAGCCCTGTCCCCTGGAGATTCATCACATTGTGGGCGCGAAAAAAACGTTCAAAAAGGTGTTTCTGATCGGCTTCGGGAATTCCCATTCCCTGATCCTCAATTTCCATTTTTATCAAGGCTCCGTTTTTTTCTGTACGAATAAAAATGGTGCCCGAGTCAGGTGAATACTTAGTGGCGTTCGATATCAGATTAATGAGGACATTCCGTATCATTTCCTTGTCCTGAAAAATAATCATTTCCTGCGTGCTATGAGTAACGGAAAAGGCTTGCCCTTTATCCGTATTCTCTCTGAACTCATCAACGATTTCATCGATGAGACCAGTGAGACTGAACTCCCCGGAAACTGATGATATTTTTCCCTGATCGAGTTTATCAAGCGACAAAAAGTCATTTAATATATTCGTGAGGTTTCGGACGGATTTCTTGATATTGAGAATTTGCTTATCACGCTTCGGAGCATCTTCACCTTTGGAGTAGCGATCAATAAGTGTGACAGAGGAAAGAATTCCCCCAAGGGGAGTCCGGAACTCATGAGACGCCATCGAGACAAACCGCGACTTGAGTTCGTTCAGCTCTTTTTCTTTTTCCAGCATGTCCCGGATCTGGGCCTCTACGCGCTTACGGTGTTCCATCTCGATTTTCAGGCCATCATTGGTATGATTAAGCTCGAGAAGAGCATCCGAAAGTTCTTTTGTGCGTTCGTTAACTTTTGATTCGAGCTCTTCAGTGAGTTTCACGAGGTTTTGTTCCGCTTTTTTTCTGACAGTGATGTCATTCACGAAACTCACGATTTGTTTTACGCCTTCGAACTCGTAGAATGTAAGACTGATTTCCACCGGAAAAAGGGAACCGTCTTTCTTAGAGGCGAGAAGATTCAGATTACTTCCCATCGCGCGTGGATGAGGTTTTTGAGCGTAAGATTCACGTTGGGAGACATGTCCTTTTCTAAAAGACTCGGGAACAAGAACTTCAATTTTTTTCCCTATAAGTTCCTCAATCTCGTAACCAAATATTTTTGCCGCCCATGGGTTCACTCTCAGGATCGTACCAGTCACATCCGAGATGATGATCCCAAGGGAAGAATGTTCAAAAAGGGCATGAAATGTCATTTGATACATAAATAAACCCGGTAGAGTGCAAAAAACATGATTTCCATCAGTCTTAGCATAATAAAGCTCTCTCAGGCCTGCGCATACTATTTCATGGCTGATTGTTTCCGCAATTCCAGCTCGTAGTTAACTTTTCGGAGATAGTTTCGCTCAACTTCGATCAGGCGCTTCAGAATAATCTGGTTACTTAACTGAGGTGCTTGTTCACTGAAACTGGCCTCAAGTGGTTGTTTCAGGTCTGCTTCGAGCCTTTTGATCCGGTCTTCAAGCGCAAGCCGTTCAATCTCCAGATCACTGATGGTAAATCCTTCTTTCTTTGTCTGCATAATCCCCTCCTAATCTCTTGGCTTCATAAAAAGAACATCACAAGCTGTGTGCTTACTCACGTATTGACCGAATGAGCTGTCAAAAATGCCATGCTTTTCGCGACTGAAAATAATGGCGAGATCGGCCTTCATTTCCCGGGTGTAACTGGTGAAGGTTCCTTTTTCGTCATCACTAAAAAGGATTTTTGTCACGGCCTTTCCAACAAAGGTCGCAGACATTGCCACTTCTATCATGTTCGCCAGAAGTGCTAATCCTGCTTGAGAAAACTTTTCCCGATCAGCTTCCATAGGCAAAATCAGGGGAAACTCTCCCAGACCAAAGGGATAAGTCATGGTAGGGAAAATATGAACAAAATGAATTTCACTGTGGTTCAGGAAATCCAGCTTCCGGAGAGACTTGAGACGCTTGAGAATATCCTCGGTGAAATCGACAGCAATAACGACTCTTTTGGCGTATGTCATAGTAAAGTCCTTGTTAGATTTATTGTCGGCCCTTTCCGACAAATTGAGGATGACGGGAATTTTCCTGAAACATGATTTTTATCAGGTTCAGGGAATAAACCAGCAGCGGGGGCGAGCTAAACTTCGCCAGCCCGCGATCAAAGTGTCGAGGCGACATTGAATTCCGGGGTAACCGAAATTGGTACGAGTGACTTCCGAACTATCGCAACGATTCAGCGCCGGCGCATATTCTCTCGTGACTCCCGCATAAACAGCAGTAAGTTTCACAGCAGACTGAAAGAAAATTTCTTCATCCGGTTCGAATAAGTGAAAGCATCCGGAAGTTGAAAAATAATCGGCCTGACCTTCTGTCGAAGACCATCCACCGCGAGATTTAAGTGGGGGGCCTCCGAGAGCATGACCTAATTCATGACAAAGCAGCAACAGAAAAGTTCCCCGATCCATGGACGGGTGACCCAGCATCCCTCCCCAGACGACCAGGGAGAACTCGTTGCCGGTTTTCGTGATCTCAGCATTGGCGCGGGCATTGTTTGGCTCGAGCCTGACGATGAGATCATTTTCCGGGGGAAGGATCGCTTTTACTTTTTCCTCGAAGTGAGAAGCAGCATCTTCAATGTCTCTGACATCAAGGAGAATCTTTTTTGTACCGGGGGCGAAGTGAGGCAGACATGCTGCCTGACTTCCGGAAAGGATGAGAAAAGAGATGAGAACTAGTGCATTCATCTGCGTTCTCTGAGGTCCAGAACTGAGTTGAAAGATTTTCCATCCATCGTCCGCACATGTACGAGTGGCTCAGACATATTCATGCCACGGACTTTAAGTGTCACTGGATAGGAAACCGGAGTGAGTTTCATCGGGCAAAAATCAGAAAGCTGCTTCATAATCGGAAGAACTGACAAAGTATCTTTTCCGTTGGAGACAACTTCCACGCGGTCGAGATCGATGCACGGACTATAGCGCCAGCCATGAAGAACATAATTATCCCCGCCTTTGTGCTCGAGATTATCAATCGCCGCATAAAGATGATCGTCAACAGCACCGGAAACAGCTTCAGAAACACGAAGTGTTTCACTAAGAGTTCCATTCACGTTGATCTTGTAGTCTCCACCCTGAAGATTTCCGATCGAAACGACTTCCTTAAAGGGAACCTGGACGTCCGGACAGCGAAGTTTATCATCTCTTTTAAGAGCACTGATATCGACCGTGATGACATCATTTTTTACATCCACGGAAACAGTATTCCGGGAAAAACAAGGGTTAGGAAAATTCCCGGTCACAACAACTTCAATCGAATCGTTACTGTCAAAGCCAGTAGGAACATAGAGATGCTTTACCGGGGCTGCCGTAACATCCAGTTGAGCGTAAACTGCTGGAACTGACATCATCATGAGAGTAGTTAAAAGAATCCGTTTCATGCAAACCTCCTGCGGTTGATGAAAGGACAATATCCAGTGGAAAACAGCGTGCCCCTGATGAACCTCGGGAAAGAAGATGATTCTTATCAGGAAACAGGATTTTTTAACGTTCCCGTTTTTTCAAACGCCGAGATGTTTTCAAGAGTGGTTTCAGCGATTCCAGAAAGTGCCTCGCGGGTCAAAAATGCCTGATGACCTGTGATGAGCACGTTGGGGAAAGTCATGAGGCGGGCAAGAACATCATCGGATAAAATCTGGCACGACAGATCACTGAAAAAGATTCCAGCTTCTTCTTCGTACACGTCTAATCCAGCGGCTCCGATAAGCCCGGACTTTAAATTTTTAATCAGGGCCTTGGCGTCAATCAAGGCGCCCCTGCCGGTATTAATCAGCATGACCCCTCTCTTCATCTGAGAAAGCGCAAGATCGTTAATAAGATGATGGGTATCTTTAAGGAGTGGAACGTGGAGAGAAATAATATCACACTTTGCATACATCTCTTCAAGCGTGACGTATTGTCCACCAGACGAGTTGACAACAGATGGATCCGGAAAAATATCATAGAGAAGAACGTGACAGCCAAAACCCTGCATGATTTTTGCAAACACCCGTCCAATCTTACCGGTACCGATCACCCCTACAGTTTTTCCATGAAGGTCAAACCCCACCAGACCTGAAAGAGAAAAATTTCCTTCCCTCACCCGGTTGTAGGCCCGGTGGGTCTTCCGGTTAAGTGTCATGATGAGCGCCACAGCATGTTCGGCAACGGCGTATGGTGAATATTCGGGCACGCGAACGACAGGCAAACCTAATTCTTGAGCGGCCTTCAGATCGACGTGATTAAATCCAGCCGAGCGGAGTGCTATGAGCTTAGTTCCTCCGCTCTTCAAGATTTCTAAAGTCTTTTTTGAAAGATCATCATTCACGAATGGACAGACACATGGGAATCCGATTGCCATGGACGCCGTTAAGGATGAAAGTTTTGCTGTAAAAAAAACAAGTTCATGGTGATGAGAGAGATTTTTCTCTTCAAAGATCGTTTGTTCAAAGTCATGAGTATCAAAGATGGCCGTACGCATGAGACACCCTAGCAAACATCATGCGGTCAAAACATGAGAAAAATCATAATTTCCTACGGCGCTGCTCAGCTTCCTTCTGCGTCTGGTTCGCTATGGTTTTCCCAACATCGCTATTCCAGGGAGGAATCATGAAACGCATTAGTCTCGCATTTGCCTTTGTCTCTTTTTGCGCCATCGCATCTAGCACACCTGAGGTCATCGTTTCGCCGGTAGATCATCTCTTCGTTCCCGTAGGATTTGATAATAATGACAATGTGGAAGTCATTGTAAGTGGAAAATTTCCGAATCCATGTTTCATCAAAAATAAAATTGATGTGAGCGTAAAAGAAGCGAAAATTTTCATCACTGTCACAGCGCTTAAACGCGAAGATAATACCTCCGATCTCTGTGAACCAATGGCTATTCCATTTAAAGAAGAGATCGCTCTGGGGAATCTTCAGGGAGGCACGTATGAAATTGTCGTCAACGGCGGCACTCGCTATTCTCAAAAAGAAAATCTTCTGGTGGCCGCTTCGAGCTCCGACAGTGTCGATGACCATTTGTATCCGATCGTAGAGTACATCGAACTTGGCTTTACCGGCGGGTTGAGCGGGGATGCCGTACTTTACGCAAAAACGCCCAGTGATTGTGTTGCTTTCGATCACCTGGAGTATTTCTCGAACAAAAAAGATACGATTTCGATCCTTCCCGTGATGAAGAAGATCGGAACGGTCTGCAATGAAACACGATCACGGATTGAGATTCCCATCAAGTTCAATCTCAAGACACTTCCGCATTCAGAAGTTCTTCTCTATGTGCGCTCGATTGAAGGGAAATCTGTAAACTCGATCATCCAGAAGTAAACTGACGAAAATCAGCCGGGGCCCTGACGAGGCTCATCCCCGGCTTCCATCCTTCGCAGTAAAATGATCTCATGATCAAACCTCTATTAAACTTCGTCACTCTTCTATTTTTCGTTTTCACTTCCTGTCTTGTGAAAGCTGACCCCGGATTCGAGGATGTGCATGTTTTGGCGAGAATCCATTCTATTCATAATACTCGTGTCCTGAATGGTTATGCGATCGAGTTCGAAAATTCGGGAGTTTCAGAGTCTCTGAAAAAGCTGGCACCAGATGACGAAGTTCTTCTCAAGGGACATATCACTTATCGGCCTGTGAAAAGTGATACCCGGATGGAAATGAATCCGGTTTTTCATATCGATAGCATTCATCCTGTTTCTCTAAAGGAACTGGGATTAGCTAAAGACCGTATTGCTGAGCCGTCGCGAACGTTTACGACGACCAAAATAGCGACTCCAGTGACCATCGCTGTCACGCCGGAGGTCGCTGGGGCCATGACCATGACGGCATCTTTTCTCATGCTTCAGAATCTCACTTCGGCACAGTCGCCTCAGACAAATAGTCAGATACAACAAGCGACATTTCTTTCGGCCGGAGTGCTGGCCACCGGTTATTTCATCTGGAAGCAGCTGAGGGAATCCAAAGAAAAAAAAGGAAGATTATGATCAAGACCAAAGACATCAAGAGTTCTGAAGTTTTTTCAGTCCGGAGTGGAGAAACAATGAAGGCGGCCCGTGTGCTCATGCTGGAGAAGAAAATCCGCCATCTTCCTGTCCTGAATGAAAAGGAATTTGTCATTGGCATCCTGAGTGACAGAGATGTCCTTCTTGCCATGAATTCAGTTCAGATAAACGCTTTTCAAAAATACATTACCCTGGATGAAAATCTTGTTGTTGATGATTATATGAGCTGGCCAGTTTATACCGTCAGCGATGACACCAGTATTCGCAGGGTCGCTGAAGAAATGCTTTCACAAAAAATGTCTGCTTTTTTGGTTGAAGATTCTCAAGGACATCTCGCCGGCATCGTCTCTGCGGATGATCTTCTACGGATCTTAGTCGCATACGCCCCCATTCTGCCTGAAACAAAAATCCAGCATTTCATCCAAAAGATTTTCGAACCCGGAAATGTTTACCAAAAGGAAACGATATGACAAAGCCTATGCCCACTATCAAAAAATTCATGACAACGGTTCCCTTCACCGTGGAAAAAACGGCACCCTTGCTGGAGGCAGCGGAACTCATGAAGAAAAATCATATCCGTCATCTTCCGGTCATGTCTGATGGGAGAATCGAAGGAATTCTTTCAAGCACGGATATCACGATGATCCGCACCCTCAATGGTGTGGATATCGAAAAGCTCAAGGTTTCCGACTGCTTTACTGCCAATCCTTTCAAAGTTGGTCCAGATACTTTCCTCGATACAGTGCTCGATGAAATGGCCGAGCACAAATATGGCTGTGTCCTGGTTGATGACAATGAACACCTTGTCGGAATCTTCACTTGGATTGATGCTCTTAAAGCGACGAAGCATCTTCTTGAAACTCGACTGCGGAAATAAGAAATGAAAAAAATTGCCCTGGCGTCATTCTTCTTTGTCACACTCGCCATTGCGGGTCCTGTTCTTCAGATGAACCGGGCCTTTACAGCTTTGGTCGATCTTCTTCCCTATCTGAATGATGAAACCAAGTTTAAGGAAAAAGAAAATAAGCTGATCATTGAAAAAAACATCCGCGAACTGGACAGTGCCTTCAGTGAAGCCGGGCACGCCAGTCTTCTGAAGGAAGATCTCTTTGCCCCTTCCTATGCGGTCATCAGGGAAACCGTAGGACAGAGTTTGAAGGCCTTCACGAAAGGCAATACGGATTTCGCCCATTGGCGTCTGAAGGAAATCACCACTCAATGCCTGGATTGTCACACCCGCTTGCCACCATCGTATGCCTCGAGTTTCCAGAACGGGGAACTTGCCATCGATGAATCAAAGCTAAAAGATCCTTACGATATGGGAACGGCACAGATGATCGTACGACGGTATGTAGATGCCAAGGCGAGCTTTACAAGATCAATTCAGGATCAATTGATCAAAAATGATCAGCGGGACATTCTGCGCCCCTTTAAGCAGATTCTCATGATCGGAACGAAAGTCCAGAGTGATCCGGAAAATCTTCTAAAATTTTTTACGGATTATCAGAGAAACGAAAAACTTATTCCTTCTGTAAAACAACGGCTTTCAGTCTGGATCACAGATCTGAATAATTGGAAAAACGATCCTCAACTCGCTAACGGGCTTCGTAATGATCACGACGCTGAGAAGTTCATAGAAGGAAAGCTCAGACCACTGATGAAGAAATCTCTCTTTGATGGGAAGTATGACGTCGATCTGCTCTTCGGGTCGGGAGTTCTTTCCCATTATTTCTTTGAAAATCCAGACAGCAAATTAGCTGCAAGGATGAGCTTTTGGCTCGGATGGATCGAACTCTATCTTAAGCGCGAAGAATTCTTTGGTTCCGGAGATCTCTTTCTCAAGCAATGTATCCGGAGGCATCCAAAAGACCCGGTCGCGAAGCAATGTTTTTCGACATACAAGGAAAGTGTTGAATTTGAGTTCTCGGGCTCTGCGGGAACGAAACTACCGGAAGAGATCCAGAACGAACTGAAGCAGCTGAAAGATCTCATGAGGAAAAAATGAGTCGGCGCCGATCCTTTAAAATCATTAAGGCAAGCGGCGCAGAGGAAGCTTTTTCACAGCACAAGCTTTTCCGCTCGCTACGCCGGACTGGACTTCCGTCAGGAAAATGCAGCATGATTGCAGCGAAAGTTTCGCGCGAAATATATGATGGGGCCAACACCGGTGGTATTTACCGCCGTGCCCTTCAACTCGTTAAAGAATCGTCTCCCGTTGCGGCCACTCATTTCTCGCTTAAGAAATCACTCTTTGAGCTTGGACCAGATGGTCACGCCTTTGAAGACTTTGTAGCGAAATTCTTCGAAGCGCAGGGCTATGAGACGAAACGATGCCAGACAGTCCGGGGAAAATTTGTTTCGCATGAGGTGGATGTCATCGCGACCAGGGAAAAAGAATGTCTTTTCGTGGAATGCAAGTTCCACAATCGTCAGGGAATTCGCAATGACATTAAGATTGCTCTCTACGTGAAAGCGCGTTGGGATGACCTGAGAGAAGGTCCGGAAGGAAAAAGAATCACCGGATTCTGTTTGGCGAGTAATACTGCCTTTACCGGAGATGCTGTCACCTATGCCAATGGAACAAAACTAAGGCTTCTTGGTGTCAACGCCCCTCCTGGAGAATCATTTCTCGATCAGATAAAAAAGTATAAAGTGTATCCGGTCACGAGTCTTGGCCGACTGACTAAAATCATCCGCCGGGAACTCCTCTTGCAGAATATCATTCTGGCTTCAGAACTCCCTGCGCAGAAAAAACTTCTTTTAAAACTCGGCGTGTCCGAGCGAGAATTTCAAATGCTCTTAAAAGATATTGAGACACTTCTAAGGAATGGATTATGAAGCTCAGATTCTGGGGTGCCACTCATGGAGTCACTGGCTCATCGATATTTCTGGAATTGGCAGATGGAACAATTCTTATCGACTCTGGCCTTTATCAGGGGAGTGATTCTACCGAGAAGGAGAATCTCCTTCCCTACCCGGTTTTGCCTGCGAAAATCCATGAGGTGATCATCACGCACGCGCACCTTGATCACACTGGTTTTCTTCCGAGACTCGTAAAACTTGGTTTCCGGGGAAAGATCCACTGCACTCCTGCGACGGGAAAACTCATGCGGATCATCCTTCTTGATAGCGCGAAGCTCTCCGAAGATGATTTCTACTCGGAAGAAGATGTTACGCACACTTTGAATCTCATCGTGACTCATGAATTCTTTGCGCACTTTAATGTGCTAAGTGCGAGTGTCTTCTTCCAGCCGGCCGGTCACATTCTCGGTGCGGCCTCAATTGTTGTGACGACCGAAGGTAAGAAGATTGTTTTCTCGGGCGATCTGGGAAGAAAAAATGATCCGATTCTCCTTCCCCATCCCCCTGCCCCGGAAGCGCACACTCTGATCCTGGAGTCCACCTACGGCAACAAGACTCGACACGGTGATCTACAGAAAGAGTTGCATTCATTTCTGATGGATGTTTCAAGAGGTTCGAGGGTCGGGATCATTGCCAGCTTTGCCGTTGCCCGCGGGCAGCTTCTGCTGGAACTCATTCACGAATTTTTCGAGCGCCACCCCGAAGATAAAATTCCTGTCGTGATGGATAGTCCAATGATGAAGAAAGCAAGTGAGGTCTACGCACACTATGCCCAATTAACGATGAAGCCAGATGAATTGAAAAAGACTCTCGATAACGTAGACAGTATCGATTTTTCCCGCGAGTGGAACTCATTGCGGAAAAAAAACGGCCCGCTTATTATTTTAAGCTCCAGTGGAATGGTTTCCGGAGGCCGGATTCTACGCCATCTTTTTAACTGGCACGACGACCCTACCGCCATGCTGTTTCTTCCCGGTTATCAAGGCGAAGCGACTTCAGGCCGCGCGCTCAGTGAAGGAAAACGGCAACTAAATTTTGAAGGCAGACCCTTTACCTGGTCGGGTGAAATTCTTACGTCAGAAGCGTTTTCTTCCCATGCTGATCAGGGCGAACTTATCGAATGGGTAAATGAAAACAATAAGACCTCTCGTGTTTTCCTTGTCCACGGCGAAGAAGAAGGAAAAACAGGATTAAAAAACAAGCTCAATGGTGTCGGCATGGAAAATGTATTCATCCCTGAGAAAGGGAGTGTGCATGAAATTTAAGCATCTTTTCCTTTATATCATTGTCGCTTTATTTTCTTCCTGCGCAGGAGTCAGTAAAGTAACTTTCCGGGAAGCGCCCATGAGACATGGAATTATTCCGCGGGAGAAAAAATCAACAGACAATGTCCGCCAATGGATGAAAGAGGCCTCTCTGGCCCGGGGTAAACTTCTTTATTCCATGAACTGCATTGAGTGCCATGGCCCTGCAGGGAAAGGAGATGGAGAGAAGGCGGGAAAACTAAAACACAAACCTGTGAACCTGGTTCAACTCGTGAACGATGTCCCGGATTTTACCTTTTTTCTCGCGATCTCACAGTGGTCGGGTGAAATGCCAGGCTGGAAACACATTTTCAGCGACGTGGATCGCGAAGACCTCGTCGCGTACATAAAAACTTTTCGTCCTTAATGCTTCCGCGTAAACATGTCTCTGATCTTCCCTACCCGCTCGAGATTCTTCATCAGCTCCGGAGAAAGTAATCCCGACTGAGTCAGAAGCTTGTCGGAAAGAAGTTCTCTCAAGAAATCTTTTTCCCAGAGAGGAGCGTAAGTCGTTTTAGAAGCTTTCACCGCTGTCTCCATCGCCTGAGCAGCACTGAGGGGAATGATTTCCGGAAATTCTTCACGCGCTTTAGGATTGTGAACGATCGTCGGGTAGATTAGAGATTCAGCGAGTTTTTTTCCGGCTTCCTTGTACTCAGGAATGGAGTAATCGAGTGCCTTCACAATCACTCTCGTCTCTACTTCCGGCATTTTCACATGCAAGCGACGAAGACCTTTCATCTCAGCATACATATCCAGAAGCTCACCGTAATTCATGACATCGGGTCCGCCGATTTCGAAAATTTCATGCCCGGTTCCCTCGCGGAAAACTGTCGTCGTGAGATATTTCATGAGATCCGTGAGAGCGATCGGCTGACAGGGTTGATTTAAGAGTTTCATCTCCGGGATAAACGGAAGACGCTCAACAATGGCCTTGATCATTTCAAAGGAAAGAGAACCATCGCCAAGAACAATGCTCGCGCGGAATTCTAAAAGCGGAAGTCCTGAGCAACCAAGAATGGCCCCCGTGAGATGGCGACTGCGAAGATGTGGGGAAAGTGCTTGTGCTTCATCACCAAGGCCACCGAGATAAGTGACAGAGGCACCGGTTGGACGAATCCAGTTGATGAAATTCACCGCCATCGTGGATTCAGAGAACTCGAAACCTTTTCTATCACTCTTCAAACCATGCACGAGATAAAACGCGCGATCAAAGCTCTCAATATGCGGGAGAGATCCGGGTTTTAACAGATCCCCTTTCAGGATCGTCACACCTGAGGGAACTTCGGCGTCTCCACGAACGAGGGCAAAGACATCATGACCCTCTTTGACGAGTTCACGAATGAGATTCTGTCCGACAAAACCATTGGCACCGGTGACGAGAATCTTTTTTGATTCTACTCCAGGACCGGTTGCGGACTGCTTTTTATGACGAGCCATTTGAGATGTTCTCCATAGGCCCGCATCACAATCAAGTGAACGAGGGCCTGACTATATTTATAAATCCACCACGGTAGGCTGGGCCTGAATTCATGCAGGGCCGCCATCACATATTTTCGATCAAGGACCACCCGAAACTCAAGTCGTCCCCTATCCTGTTTGCCTGAGAGAAGACCACCGACAACATACAAAAGCTGCCTGTCGGGTGAGCTTCTTTCCACACTATGTTTCAAAATCAGAATCTTTAGGTCTTCATGAAAAAAATAAAAAATACAAAGATCACCTTCGAGCTTAACTTTCACCAGAGTGGAGAAAAAATCCGGAAGCCAGTTGAAATATTCCTGCGCCACCCAGATGGCGTCGTGGCCTGGAGGAAGAACTAAGCGCTGGATCGAACGCACGTCTCTTTCAGGAGGATGATAACCACTGAAAGTTGCGGGTGTCACGGACGAGAGAGCGTCTGTCAGAGTTTCGTCGAGGCTCGTGGTGAGATCTTCCGGATGAGGCCAGGCACGACTCTTATCCACAAGCATTTCATGCCGAAGACTTAAGACCAGAGGATAAACCAGATTCTTCGGCATTCCTGTAACCAGGGACACCCAAAAACGCGAGAAAAAAAGCGGAATCACATTGAGAGTGAGAATCGTGCGATTTTTCCGGATTGTCCGTGCCGCTTTCTGAATGAGGCCTTGATACGTAATAATTTCTTGTCCGCCAATATCGTAAATCCCGCCTTTGACTTTTTCATCAAGAAGACTGCGCTCAAGCACTTTCAGAATGTCAGCGAGGGCCGTCGGTTGCGATTTTGTTTTCGTCCAGGCAGGACAGATCATGATGGGTAGTCGCTCAATCAAACGCTGAAGGATGGTGAAAGATGATCCATGCGGCCCAATGATGAGACCCGCTCTCAGTGCGGTGGTTTTGATGCCCGAATTAATGAATGTGGTTTCGACTTCGAGGCGGCTGCGCAGATGCCACGAAAGTTCTGTAAACGGAGGAATCATGCCTCCGAGATAAATAATGTGCTTCAGTTTATGCTCGCGGCCTGCTCGCACGAAGTTATCGGCGATGATGAGATCGAAATCGTAGAAAGTACCCTGCGAGAGCGAAGCTGAGGGAAGCATCGAATGGACAAGGTAATAGGCCTCTTCGCAGCCTTCCATCGCGCGCTGAATATCTTTTAAGGAAAACAGATCG
The DNA here is from genome assembly GCA_046593575.1 of Bacteriovoracaceae bacterium. Classification (GTDB taxonomy): domain Bacteria; phylum Bdellovibrionota; class Bacteriovoracia; order Bacteriovoracales; family Bacteriovoracaceae; genus Peredibacter. Next base: position 15,603 of record JBKJNQ010000173.1, on the reverse strand, counting down.
CATTGCTTCCAGATGATCCGCGGGTTGGATGATGTTTTCGTTTTACGGGAAAGGGCCACGATCTCGATCTCTGGATGAGCGAGTAGTCGTTCGATTAACGCATGTCCGATGAATCCACTGGCGCCGGCGATCAGGATTTTTTTCATGGAATCCCTGTGATTGTTCCGCTCACTGTAGCATAATGAAACAATGATCTTCATGCGAATTCTACCAGGTGTATTGAAAGAACTCATGAAACACGTTCCCACTGTGCTGTTCCAGGCCGTGGAGTGGAGCGAGATCGTGTCGGAAGTGCCTCTCATAACGCGCAGGATGCTCCAGAAAGAGGGTTATACCGAGCTCGCTGATCTGCAGAAAGAAATCCTTAAAAATCTCCCCATTTCTATCCGTCACGAAGATGTGCATGGACCGGTTTTAAAACCTACTGATGGCCGCACAATTCTCTCACTTTATTTCCGTCAACTCTTCTCTCCTCACGGCGTGTTCCTCGATCTTCGCTCGCTTCACTTTAATCATGAGGCCGAGACTCTACTGTGGAATCCGGGCTCACTCTGGACAAAATTTGCGCCCGAGTTTCAGCAAGGTCTGATCGATGTCTATGATGGGTTTTATTTGGGGAAAGATGAGCTCTACCGCGAAGGCCTGAAAAAAATCGGACTTCTCAATCCTGCCTGGCCGGTGAAAGACCAGGAAGAAATCATGGCGATTTTCCGGAAGCACTTCGGTTCCGCGCAAACTGAAAATGTAGAATTTAAATTAGAGAATCTCCGTGCAGGGATTATCAGCATGGCGCAGTTTCTTCTTGAGAAGAAAGTACAGATCAAAAAAGATTTTCTCTACCTCGGAATTTATCTGGTGACGATGTACGGGACTCTCGAAGAAACCAAAGAGTCACTGCCGGTCAAAGAGATTTATCTTTCGAGCAGATTCAGTAACGAACGTTAATGTAAAACTTCAATGTACTTATTGAAAGTGAACTGGATGTCTTCACCCCATTTCGGTCAAGCTTTTCAACAGTCACGCTCCCCGAGAAGTTCAGCGGAAAGATGTAAGCGGAGATGTTAGGTTCACTCGGATAATTCTCCAGCGCCCAATTAGTCTTACAATCGATTTCACCTTTAATCTGGAGAACACTCATCCGGTCACAGGTAATGGTCCTGCGGGCCTGTGGCCCGTCAGAAGGTGTCCATGAGATAGAAATCTTTGCACCTGAATCAATAGCATAAGCAAGCTCATTCAGTTGAGCGGCTGTGGTCATATTGTATCCGTAGACCTTGTGTGAACGGCCGTCACGCATGCAGGCCTCTTTCGAGGGCCAGAATTTTGTATCCCAGTCAGTGCAATCCTGGGAATACTCAGAAACGAAACCCTTTCCGATTCCCGACGCCGTAAGCATTTCAACCCGTGAAGAGCAGGACACAATTTTACCTGAACCATCCCGTGTGGAAAATATTGAAATTTTCTCTTGAGTATCCAAAGCACCAACAGCTTTAGACGTTTTCAGAATTCTGAGTTTCAAATCACTCGAAACGATTTCACTTCCTGGTGAGAACGACACCATGTTTCCGCCAAATTTAAATTCAGTAATTTTGAGTCCCCTCAGACCATTCTCCTGGTTCTTGACGAAACGTTGAATCTCCGTCGCTCCATCAAAATGGTGAAGAAAATCGAAGGCCTTAATCTCGTCCGGTTTGAGACCAGCAAAATTATCTTTACAGGTTTGCATGTTACTTAAGTAGCTGTTGACTTCACTCTTGACTGTCTGGATTTCGTATTTACTCTCAATGGTTTTGACAGATTGAATGCCTGAATCTGTAAGCCTTGTTATCAGAAGTGCCAGACCGCCGACTGCTCCCATCGCCATGAGAACCTCAATCAGGCTCATCCCTTTCTGGTTTCTTTTTGATAACATTGAGAACCTCTATTTAAAATTATGGAGAGCAGAAGAAGTTCTTTAGCGCTTTCTATCTCTCGAGCCGCATCCAGAGTCCTCTGATTTCCGTAAAATCGTGAATGATGAACTGAGTTTTCCCTTCAAGTTCATACGGCTCATGCGACGTCGCAACACCCACCGGAATACATTCCGCAGCAATCGCTGCTTCTAATCCGGCAATCGAGTCTTCAAAAACCACCGCGTACTTCGGTTCCACTTCCAGACGGTCACAAATGGTTGTGTAAATTTCAGGATCTGGTTTTCCGTTTTCCACTTCCGTTCCATCAACAATCACATCAAAGAATGTTCTCAGCTGAAGGTTATCCAGAACGAAGTCGACGTTCTCAGTTGGAGCAGAAGTACCAAGGGCAATCTTGTAGCCTCTCTTCTGAAGGGAGGTGAGAAAATCCAGAACACCTGTGTGAGGAGTCATGTCGTCGTAATAAAGATCGCGGTAAAGGGTTTCTTTTTCCTCAGTGTAGGCAGCGATCTCTTCATCGGATGGATCATCAAAGAGCATGCGGAAAAGGTCTTTATTGGTCTTGCCGTTGAACTGGTCGCGGTAGATCTCTTCATCGAGCTCGAAGTTGTACCTTGAGGCAAACTCCATCCACGCCTTGAAGTGATACTGGTGATTATTGACGATGACCCCGTCCATATCGAAGATAACTGCTTTGATTTTCATGACTAAGATATTAACACATCGATAGATTTTTCCCAAGAGATTGACCTGATTCCGGTGCCGGGGTAATTTCCTGATATGTATACACTACTCGTTCTCGTCTTGAGTCTGGCGGCCTTTGCTATCCCTGAAAGGGACTATCTTTCCGTATGGAAAAGGGACGTTTTAGGACCTTTAGATTCGGCTCCCTCGCAGGAATTCACCAACAAGCAGGGTAAAAAAGTCCGCTTCCGGATCTATCACCGAGGCGATGGTCTTCCGAACATTGTGATCTCTCCCGGCCAGTCTGAGCCGATGAAAAAATACCTCGAACTTGTCCATGATCTCCCTGAAGCAAACTTTTACCTGATTGATCATCAGGGTCAGGGAGAATCCGAGAGGCTCCTGAAAGATCAGCAGAAGTGTCATGTCCTCTCTTTCCAGGACTTCGTGAATGACTTCTCTCAGTGGATGGAAAATGTCGTGATCCCGAAAACTCGTGGTGAAAAACTTTATCTCATCGCTCACTCCATGGGCGGCGCCATTTCAACTCGCTTCATGGAAACTCATCCTGATGTTTTTGACAAAGTTGTTTTCTCGGCACCGATGTATGACGTCTACACCAATCCCTATCCGGGACCAGTCGCACGTTTAGTGGCGAAAACTCTCATGCTCGCTGGTAAGGGTAATAGCTATGCTCCGGGCAAGGGCCCCTATAAACCGGACGAAGATATCGTTGGTAAAAATAAATTCAGTCACTCTTCTGATCGCATCGAAATGAATAAGTATCTCTTCGTTGAGCAAAAACTTGGCGTAGGTGGCGTCACTGTTCGTTGGGTGGATTCGGCATTCAAAGGTACGAAAGGAATTCAGAACGTCGGAAAAAAACTCACGATGCCGATTCTCCTGATGCAGGCGGCGGAAGATATGACCGTGAAGCCGGCGTTACAAAATCAATTCTGTCACCTCGCGAAGAGCTGCACCTTGATCCGTATGGAAGGTGCTTTCCACGAAATTCTCCAGGAAAAAGACGAAATCCGTGACCACGCGTTCTCCCTTATCCGCGCTCACTTAGAACTTAACTAAGACTGAAACTTCTCATGGCGATGGATGAGTGGTGAATTTCCTCGAAAAGAAATTTCATTTCCTCATCCTTTCCTGCAGCTCCCAGAACGTAGAGAAGTGGAAGGTAGTGCTCCATAGTCGGCACACTGAGGCGCCCGGCCTCCGAATCTAGAAAGTTGTTCACTAACGCCTCATCATCACGACTCATCAGTTTTTCTTTTAACCACTCATCGAAATCCAGCGCCCAGGGAAATGGTTCTGCGTCTTCCTGCCAGTTAATCTTTCGCAGATTGTGCACAAGATTTCCGCTTCCCACGATCAGAATCCCCTCTTCCCTGAGGGAACGAAGCTTTTTTCCGAGCTCATAGTGATAGCTTGCCGGTTGCTCGAGGTGCAGAGAAAGCTGCATGACGGGAAGATCGGCCTTCGGATAAAGGTGACGGAGAACGGACCATGTTCCGTGATCAAGGCCCCACATCTCTGAGTCCAGATGAAGACCCGCGAGCTTGGCGATTTTCTCCGCGATCTCCGGAGCTCCAGGAGCTGGATACTGAACATCAAAGAGTGCCTGGGGAAATCCGTAGAAATCATGAATCGTTTTTGGTCTGGGCATATGTGTGACCCAAGAACCTTCCGTCATCCAGTGCGCAGAAATGCAAAGAACGGCTTTGGGACGCGGAAGCTCTTCACCTAATTTATTGAGAAACCGCGTATATGAGTTTTCAGCGATCGCGTTCAGGGGTGAACCATGACCAATAAACAAAACAGGCATAGATGAATTTTTCATAGGATGACTTTTCCAGCTCAAGTTCGTTTTTGTCGAACTGATTTCTTTAAACTTAATGGCGAATTAATCCGTTGATAAGGGCCGATGCTATATTACGAAGTAAAACTCATGAACCCCGAGACTAAGGAAGTTTTCTTCCGGGCCATATCTCCCCGTCCGAAATTTCCCGCGCAGAATCTTATAGATCAGCACTACGGCGCGATTCTCGTTATTCGCACGACCAGTAACCCTCAGAGTGAAGATTAATCTAGCGGCAGAGGAATTCTTTCGTGATCCCCTGGGACGTTGGGAAAACTTTCGTTGGCCCAGTCGCGTTTCGCTTGGTCAATTTTTTCCTGACTTGTGGAAACGAGATTCCACCAGATGAAACGCTCTTCAGGGAAAGCTTCTCCTCCAATCAAAGCGAAGACCGCGTCTTCAGAATGCTCGACGTCCATCGCTGACCCCGTTTTAAAGACAATCAGTTCTGTTGCCTTGAACATTTTTCCTTCGACTGAAATACTTCCCTTCACAATATAAAGAGCGTGATCATGTCCGGGACGCGCGTGCTGGAATTTTCCTTTTTTCCTGGCCGTCACCACGACAAAAGTCATGGGACTGTAGGCATGGAGGCGGGAATTCCTTCCACCATAATTTCCAGCGACCACACAGGCGTGATGAAATTCATTCACGATTTCCGGAATATCTTCTTTCGGATAATGATGGAAACTCGGCTCAACATCTTCCTTGTCTTTCGGAAGGGCGACCCAGAACTGAAGACCTTCGATTTTTCTGTCGTGCTTTCTTTCTTCCTCAGGCTCACGCTCAGAGTGCGCGATACCTTTTCCCGCCGTCATCCAGTTTACTTCACCAGGAACAATCACCTGAACATACCCAAGAGAGTCGCGATGCAGGATCTTTCCTTCAAAGAGATACGTGAGAGTCGAAAGTCCGATGTGGGGATGAGGTCTCACATCGAGATGATCTTCGGGCGCATGAAGAAACGCGGGCCCCATGTGATCAAGAAAAATAAAAGGACCAACCATGCGACGTTTTGCCCAGGGGAGAATTCTTCTCACCGGAACACCGATGTCCTTTTCTCTCGCCTCAATCACCATCTCGATTTCATTTTTCATGTGATACTTGTGACAACCTTGGATTTCTTTTCAAGAAACAAATGCATGGGACACTTGTTGGCAATTTCCAGAAGCTTATCGCGATGAACTTCCGTCAGATCACCCTTCAGTTCAATCGTCCGGCTGATTTCATTGACCTCGCCGGCTTCAGAAAGAATTTTCACGGTGGTGATAACGTCTTTCACCGGCCAGTGCTTTCTTTTGGCGAACATCATCAACGTGATCGTCGTGCAGGCACCCAGGCTTGCCTCAAGAAGTTCGTGAGGACTGAGTCCTGAATCATCTCCGCCAAGTTTCTGATTCACATCGGCGGTGATGGAGTGAGAACCATTCGTCTGATTCACACTCAGGTTATTTTTAATGTTCGTCGTAATCATCCGTGCATTCCCATCATTGGCACTTCCATAAGAAGGACCTCTGTATCCGTTGTGGTGTTAAGCTTCAACGTTTCCGTATCGGCGATACCTATTCCATCACGGGTTCTGAGCTCCTGTCCATTGACGTTGAGCGATCCTGAGAGCACAAACACGAACACACCGTTTCCAGACTGTTTCACATTGTAGGTGAAGCTGTTACCGGCCGAAAATTTCCCCATTGAGAAATAAGCATCCTGGTTAATTCCCACTGCACCAGCTCCCCCTTCAGGGGATACCACCAGTGTCAGTTCGTTATCTTTCAGCTCATAGGTCTTCTGGTCATAGCGAGGGGTAATCCCCATCTTCCTCGGCATGACCCAGATCTGGAGGAAGCGCACTTCTTCGGTATCGGAGGCATTATGCTCAGAGTGAAAAATGCCGGTTCCTGCGGACATGATCTGGACCTCACCCTTTTTAATCAGGCCCGAGTTCCCTTCGGAGTCGCGATGCTTGAGAGTTCCCGAAAGAGGAATCGAGATGATTTCCATATCCCGATGTGGGTGCGATCCAAAACCTTTCGCAGCTGCCACCGCATCATCATTAATCACCCGCAGAGCTCCAAAGCCCATGCGTTTCGGATCATAGTATTCTGCGAAACTGAAAGTGTGGCGGGACTTAAGCCAACCGTGGTCAGCAAGTCCTCTGGATTCTGAAGGGATCGTCATCATAAAAGCTCCTTTGCTAGCGGCTTGGGCCCTCTCAAGTAGCCATGGTAGTGTCATCAAAACAGAGAGGAAAGTCCGTCTTTTCATAAACCAAGTATCGTGCTTTTCGTCTTTAAAATAAATTATTAATATCCTATGATCAATATAGTTTAAGGTTATCATCTCCAAGGGGGGCACCATGACGTACGACCAGATTGAGATGCTCGCGGCCATTGTCGAAAAAGGTTCCTTTAAAGCGGCCTCAGAATCTCTCCATAAAAGCCAACCAAGTCTCAGTGTGGGGATTAAAAAGATGGAAGAGGAATTTGGTATCTCGATCTTTGACCGGAGTGATTACCGGCCGACACTCACGGATCAGGGAAAAGTTTTTTACAAGTGGGCGCAGGAAAGTCTCGAGTCGTTCCGAAATTTAGAAACTATCGCCCGCGAGATGGGAACTCATGAAAGAGAACCGAGAATAACTCTGGCGATTGATCCTTTGATTGAGTTTGAAGAAATTCGTCCAGTCTTTGAAACTTGTCTGGGCCCACTCAATCCTACCGAGCTCACCCTTCGATCAGAAATCCTGGGCAAAGGACTGCAGCTACTGCTCGAAGGCGAAGTGGATTTTTCTCTGGCACCTCAGCTGAAAATCCATGATCAGATCGAAAGTTTCTTTTTTAAAAAAGTGGAAATGATCCCGGTCGCGGCCAGGGCCATTGCAAAAAATTATCGCTCGTATCCCCAAGTTGTCGTCACAGCACCTGACAGTCAGGGTGAACTCTCAAAAGGTCCGCGATGCTACGTCACAGATCATGCCATGAAATGCAAACTGATCCTTTCAGGCTACGGTTGGGGACGACTGGCACTGCATGAGATTGAAGGCGAGAAAAAACTCGTACGGATACAGGATCCGGTGGTGAAACCTTTTAAACTCGATCTCTATTTCATGAGAAATAAAAATAAGACGATGGGACCGCAGGCCAAGCTGATCTGGAAAAATATCCGAATCTCATGTTAAGGGGATTGCCTCACATTGGTCTCCAAGATCTTTCCTCAAAGGGCCCGTTCGGACCCGCCTTAGCAAAAGAAATCCTTTTGACATCGGCAGCTGGGAAAGAATCGTAGAAAATGTTTTCCCGGTTTCAAGGGAAAAGGAAGTCACATGACGGTCATTCAGATCGTAAACGCTTAACGACTGAAATCCGGCCCAGGGTGCAATAGCGATTTTCAGCTTTGAGGCACTCAGGTCAAACAAACAGTACGCATAATAAAAATCCGGCGATGCCATGCGGACCGTGCGCTGTTTTCCAGAAACGGCCGGGATGTAATACCACCGGTTCAAATTTTTAGATCCGCCGGTCACCGCTAAAAGAATGCGATCGGTTGAGTAGACAGGAAGAAGTTCCAGGAAAAGGTAGTACCCGACGCCTCCGCCCGATAAAAAAAGAAGAGCTATGAGGATGAGCTTTCGCATGAAACCCTCTTTATTTCTGGTAAAAGTTTCTCTGCTTGGAGGAAATTTATTTGTGGCCCATAAAGGCGAAGCATCAGGCTGAAATCTCCCGCTGATTTCGTCGATATTCCTAATGCAAGAGACTCCCTTGAGAGTTCGATTTTCCATTCTGTCGGGAGTTCTTCGGAATGGCGTGAAGGCGCAGTGGATGAAACCGGAAGAAATCCCTCTCGGTCATACACAGTAATGGCCCACCATTTTGCAGGAAGCGACGATCCGGAAATAATGTATTTGCAGTTTTCCCGGAGAAGATCTCCGTGATCATCTCGCCTGCGAGCGAGGTAGAGGGCATCGGTTTCCTTAAGAGCAAGTGGACCATGATACGCTATCCAGGCGCGACGCCAAAGCGAAGAATGCTCACTTTGGCTTACGGGCATCTGATACCAATCACCTACTTTCACCATCATTTCTTTTGGATTCTTCCACAGAATCGAGAGATATGCTCCCGAAGCCCCGGTGATAATTCCCAGAAGGATCGCGATGAATGAAAAGAGATAGATATTTTTTTTCACGAGCTTATTATCGCAGTTTCATTGATCTGCGGGGGCCATGAAAGTGAAGAAGAGAATTGATGTCGACAGTTTTTCCTTCGCGCCGACAGAACGATGTTGAATTTTTTTCATCGTTCATCTTCTCAAAGAAAGGCTCGCCCTTTAGAGAGTAGCAAAGAGTAAAGCCCGGGCTTTGATTGGGTACGAGTTTGAGTCCATTTTCATAGGGAAAACAACTTAAAACATCTTTGCAGGATTGAGAGAGATAGCGCTGCTCTTTAGCTTCAAAACAAAGGACTTCGCCCTTCACAGTGACCTCTTTACAAGCGCCGTAAGCAAAATTACTTAATATAAGTAATGCTATTAACCATTTCATGGAACGTTTCATCCTTTACCCAGAAGGCACCTTCAGAACGATTGCAGTCAATCTCCGGAAGATAAGCTTCACAGGTCGGGCCCCATGAATTTCTGATTTTATATTCACACTTCCCATTCTTCCATCTGCGGGCAATCACCGAACTCGCGTGATTTCCTCCACCGGTGTTCATGACTTTTCCCGGGTTCCAGGAAATGCCGACAGGTTTTCCACCTTTAAGAGCAGCATCGATGGCGTTCATGTATTTACTTTGATTGCTTTCATTTTCCTTTGAAGGACGATTGAGAGTCTTGTAATCAAAGTCACCGACCTGAGTAGGATTGGCAACACAAGCATTTGACGTGATCGTTTCAAGCGTCACGTTAATATTGTCGTGGATGAGACTCGCTTGAATCGCCTCGAAATTTGAATTTCCAAGAATGCCGGAAGGAAAAGATTGCTGAACGAGATCACAAGCAATTTTCTGGTCCTGGACTTCTCTGACTTGATGCCGAAGGTGCTCGAGGCTCTGGATTTCACCTTTGGTTCCGGCGAAATAATTAGCATCAAAGGGAACCTGTTCTTCCGAGCAAACGGTGTGGTGACTTCGCACTGCTTTCAGCGCCTTTCCGATAAATCCACCCTCGTAAACATTTTCAAAGACTCCGTGATTAACCATGTCTCCGATGTTGTACATGGTTCGCCATAAGAGATTCCCCGCAATGTCGCGGTTGTAAATAGCACTCACATGATACGCAGAGACCTCAGTTCCAAGCTTGGCAGAAATAAGATCAGCGGCGGTAAAACCAAAGCACCAGCCGATCGAATCCTGATCACGAGGAGTGGAGAAAACTTCTCTCAAGGAGGGATTCACTTCGCGGATATCCACGTCGCTACATCGCTCCTGATTCAAAAGGAGGCCCGCTTGGGATTCAAAGCTACATAAAAGAAGGATTAAGAGGATTTTATTCATCCCTCTATTGTGGCAAATACGCTGATGAATGCAATAAGGTGGGAATCTTCCATTTCGGACAAACCTACTCGGCCAATGGACCTACTTGCCTAGCTTTCCCTTTGGTCATAGCATGAATTTCATGACCAAACTTCTTGTTATCATTCTCATGCTTGTCGCGGGAACTGCCATCGCTTATTTTGAGCATTCCGAAGATTCGCCCGCCGAAATGAACGGCATTAAATTCAGCGAACACAAAGACTTCACGACGAAGTGGAAGCTTGTGACAGTGAGATACCGGGATGATTCTAAAGAACTGCGACTGACCTATGCTAATGATCTTGCCTGGAAGGCGATGAAGGATCTCACACCCAACTATCCGGAAGGTGCCAAGTTTGGCAAAGTGGCATTTTTCACAGAGGAAGATCCCGCGTTTCCGAGCTCCCGCATTCCTTCAGGGACTCGCCGCTTTCAGCTGATGGTGAAGAATTCGAAACTCTACAAGGGCACAAATAACTGGGGCTACGCCCTCTTCGATCAGAAGGGAAAACTTTTTAACGAAGACGTAAAAGAAAAAACGGAAGCGTGTGCTGCCTGCCATCAGCTTGTTCCGGAAAGAGATTACGTATTCTCTCGCCCCTTTCACAATTCTGATTCTGCGCTCTCGCTCAAGGATAAAGACCAAAAGCGGTCGACAGGTATTCGTTTTATGCCTAAGAAACCTGCGGACTTTAAAGGCCTCATCTCTGAGCACCTGAAGACCTCAACAGACTGGATTGAATCTCTAGAAGGCCCACTTCAGAAGTTTGCCTTTTCGGGAACACTGGATGAAGTGATTCCGCTGCTTCTGGAAAGAGTCAAACTCATGGGGAAAGATTCTTTATTATTTGTGAATGAGAAGAACTTCTCTCTGGTGAAACTTGGCCTGGCCAAAGACAAATGCCTGGGTGAGAAAAATAAGGCGGTGACGATTCTCATCTATTTCAACGGCGGAAAAGTACGGGAAGCCGATCACTGTATCTGAGGTCCCCGATAAAACCGGTAAACTGACCAGTCTTTCTCCATCGCAATGGAGAGGGTTTCATTCCTTGCCCCGTCCACTTCGAGAAAATCCTGATGTGCCACGTCCTTCGTTCCGAATCCGATATTCAGGATATCAGAGAAGATCTCGAGTGATCCAAGAAAATAGGCGGTTTCATTTTTATCTCTCAGGATTTCAAATTTTCTAAGTTCTTTTTTGTCCAGATCGACGTGGTACCTAAGAATTCTTGCCCGGGGAAGTCCAAGTGTTCCCCAAGTACGGTTGGAAAAAAGAGTTACCGTTTTCGACCTTTCATCAAACGTCGCAGAGTGGTTGAACATCGGCATTTGCTGAACGGGGAGTCGGAAAGAATCATTTATCCCCCCCAGTACCCATTCTAGTTTTTTGGAATTTCGATCAAGCAGAGCGACTCCCTCGTGGCCCAGGCCCAGGAAGAGTTTGTCCCCAACGATCTGGATACTGTTCAGGTGATGGAGTTCCAGGACGTTCTCGCCCTGGTACTTGGTGAGAACCATATTGAGAGAAGCCTCAGTCCCATATTGCCGAAGGTAATCCGAAACTCCCCAATCGAACACGAGCTTTCCATTTTTTCTTTCTCTCAATCTTTTGTCGACGTAGAGCTGCCCGTTCTTCAGACGACCTAGTTCAAACTCGTAGGCGATCCAATGGTCCAGTCCGAAGAGGAGAAACTCATGCGAGTCTAGGGGAATTTGAATCCGCTTCACTTCCCGAAATGCGGCATCCAGAATGACCCGGTTTCCAATAAACCCGATGTAGTTTACGAATTCTATAACGTCGACGAATGAATAGTACGTCTTACCGTCAATCACATGCGGTCTGAAATCAGAACAATACCTGGGACGACGTTGGTAATATTGGAGCTTCCCGTGGGGAGAGAGGACGAAAAGATGACAGCTCATGAGCTTAGGGTTTGTAAGAGAGGAAACGGAAAAAATGATGGGGTCATTAAGGACGGACTTCCCTTTGATTTTCATCCAGGGAAAATCAGCGGGTAAGGCGACCTTGATTTTTTTCCCACTTTCCTGAAGGTCATACGTCCTTGGCCGATCCAGCCTGATTTCTTTCAGGGAAGATTCCTCCGCCCTGAATTCTTCCAAATATTTTACCGGTGTATCGGAAGCCACCGAAGGAAGTGAAAGAAAAAATGAGAGGAAAAAATAAACGATCATAGACATCCGTCGGTATAAATAATTTTATTATTTCAGACCAATGAGGGAAGGAAAACATTTCATTGCAAATATTCGGAGGGCCCTCGGTAGGCACGGGTTACTCTCCAACTGTCTCCGAAGCGAAGCATCCAGACATCTTTCCGCTGGGCCATCTCAACGAAGTCCCAGTCGCCACGAGTTCTCTCTCCGAAAGTAAGCGAGTACACTCCCCTTTTTAGCTGGAGCGATCCCATGACATAAGTGAGTTCTTCTTTTGAGCGGACTATTTCGAAAGCTAACACTTTCTTTTGCTTCAAATTAAGATCGTAAGTCGCAATTTTGCTGAACTGACTCAGCCGATGGTAAGAGTGGTTGATGAAGAGATGGAGCCTCTGGACCCCAACCTCAAAGTAGGCAGAATCCTGATTGGCGGGGAACTGCTCTGATGTAAGGGCGAATTCATCGTTGATGCCTGCAAATGACCACTCCACCTGACGCGTTTTCTTATTCAAGTACGCGACTCCGTTGTACCCAAGTCCGATCACAAGGCCCCTGTCACCGATGGGCTGCACGGAGTTTATGTGAAGGGCATGGACGATGACTTCACCACGAAAGACTGTCAGCTTCGCCTTGGTGGTCGCCTCAGATCGAAACTGCTGCAGGTAATCGGATACGCCCCATTCAAAAATAACTTTGTCGTTTTTTATCTCCCGGATCTTCTTGTTCATGTAAGCTCTGCCACCCTGGAGCCGGGAAATCTCATATTCGATCCCCATCCAATGGTTGAGGTCCCAGAGAAGAAACTCCTGAGTACTACAGTTGAGGCAGATCTTCTTATTCAAACTGAAGTCCGGATTGAGGATGATCCTTGGTCCGAAGTAGCCTAGAAAATCATCGCCTTCCTCGATCTCAGCATAGGAGTAGTAAGTTTCTTTGCCGATTTGATGGGGCCTGAAGTCTGTGCACGGAACCGGCAATAATCGATAGAAGTTCAGTTCATTCTTTGGAGAGAGAATGAGGAGATGACACTCCTTCTTAGAACCCGGCAAGTCGGTTGGGCGAAAGACAGATAAAATAAGCGGATCCTTAAGAGAAGACTCGCCACTGATTCGGGGAAAAGGAAAGCCGGAGGGAAAGAGCCGGATCTCAAGATTTCTTTTTCTTTTGTTCCGGATGAGAGTGACAAAAACTTTCTCCGGCCGCAACTTTCCGGGAAGAAAAAGAGTCAGCCGCGGGCCCGGGCATTTTTTTCCCAACCACTTGCAGGACACAATCTGATCTCCTTCTTCAAAGACGATCTCGGGCGGACGATCTTTTCGGTACTCCTGAAATTCGTAAACGTTTTCCTGAACTTCGACGACTGGACTATAAAGAAACTCCAGAGCGTAGGCCGATGATAAAGTGAGAAATGTGACGATAAAAAGTATCACGGACTCTCCAACGGTGATCGGTAAGCGCGGTAGAGGTACCAACCGTTTGAGAATGCGAGCTTGAAAGTTGGCCCCTTGCCCTCTGGTACTTCTACGATATCGTATTTCCCTCTCGTCTTGGTCCCAAGACTGATGGTCATGACACCCAGATTCTCCATCACAGATCCATAAAAGAATGCGAGTTCATCTTGGTCGTAAAGATTCTCAAATTTGAGGAGTTTTTTATTTTCAGGATCAATCGTATACCTCAGGACCCGGCTTCTTCGATTGAGATGATGGATCGTCCAATTTGAGAGTAAGAGGAGTTCATTTTTTAAAGGATCGAACCGAGCACTGTGAAGAAATATCGGGTGTTCGTCTCCGCTTAAGGAAAACTCATCCGCGAACCCACCCAGAAGCCAGTCAATTCTCTTCGATGCACGATTAAGATAAGCAACACCGTTGAAACCCAGGCTTACTATGAACCCCTCCTCTCCCAGGGGTTGAATGGAGTTGATGTGAAGGATCTCAACAATCTGCTCACCCTTATAAAAAGCAACATCGGTCTGAGGAGCGGCTTCAGTTTTGTACTGAGCGATGAAGTCGGAAACCTTCCACTCGAAAATCGTTTTCCCATCTTTGACTTCAACGATCGCTTTATCGACCATCAATTTTCCATTGGCCATTCGGCCGAGACGAAACTCAAAGGTTATCCAGTGATTCAGATCGAAGAGAAGAAACTCGTGGCTCATGGAGGCGGTTGCGACTCTTTTTACGAAGTTCATCTTCTCATCCAGGATGACTCTGGGGCCGATGAATCCGATTCCTTCAACACCGGTCTGAACCTCCTGATAGGAGTAATAAATCTTATCCCCTATTTTGTGAGGGCGAAAATCCTGGCAGATGAGCGGAATCTTCCGGAAAAAAAGAAGCTCACCAGACGCACCGATTCTCAGGAGATAGCTAACGTTTTCGGTGCTCTCTTTTGTCACAGAGGCGATCAGCGGCAGGGCGAGCGCAGAAGCTCCGTCGACGGAGTAGTAGGGAAACCCCACCGGGAGAAGATGAATCTTTATTTTTTTCTTTTCTTTACCCTGCCGATAACTAGCGAGAAGCGTGCTATTTTTTTCATCCGGAAGTCCACTCAGTTTAAGGCTAATAGGAAATTTTCCACAGGGCCTGCCACCAATCCGACAACTTGTCACTTCGACGTCAGCGTTGAAATTTAAAATCGGCGCAGACTCATCAAAGTATTCCGTAAGCTCATAGACATCGACCTTGATTTTTTTAGAATCCGCTCCGTCGATCGTAAAGGCGTCCGCTCTAAGAGGAGAAGAAGCGAACGCCGTTGCAGAAACGAAGATGAGTAAGAGCGTGATGAATCTTGCCGTCATGTCTAAAGTATATCATGTCCTCAGAAAGACTGTTCGATCTGAGCCGCGTCGTCAGCAATCATCTGATTGTACTGGGCCATCAGAGTCGCGAGCTTCTGGGCATTGGGACCCAAGGAAGCAGGAGTTGAGGGTGACGAGAGATATTCAAATACAGTCTGGATGATATCGTTAGAAGATCCTACGATGGACTGGATGTCGCTGATGATCTTCTTTCCGTCCGGAGTTCCCATTTCGTATTTCTGAATCGCGGCCTGAAGTTTTTTACGATCCTGGCGAGTGATACCAATCCCCGAACGCTGAGGGCCGCCGGGCTGGTTGTTCGGTGATGGAGCAAACCAACCACCAAGAGAATCCTGCTTAAGCTGTCCGCCCGTGACGATTTTCCCCATCCGAACGCTGACGGGAGAAATGAATGTCACGGCCGCGAGATCAATCTCCCAAGGGTGCACACCGAAATCCAGATTCACCATCAGGTGTCTCACGGCCTCAGCAGTGTAGACGGTATAGAAATCTCCGAGGATCGCCTGACCATCAGCAGAGAGTGTTCTCCAGCCAGAAGTATCAGAGTTCGCAAGTGCCAGAATCATCGCCGTATAGAACGGACGGAGATCAGAATTTGCCGCGAGATATTTTTCCAGATCACGCAGATACTCT
>JBKJNQ010000123.1:0-12804 GCA_046593575.1 Bacteriovoracaceae bacterium | reverse complement strand
GAAGAAACTCGAAAGTGATTACCTTAAAATGGCGAGCGAAGTGAGCTTCCTCGGAAAAATCGAGGAAACCATCCACGCTGATTGCCTCCCGTCGCTGGTCGAAGAGGCGCGCTTAAGAGTTTATCGACCTTTAAAAGATGGCGACAGAGAACTGGCCTACGAAATTCTGAGCTCCACCCAAAATGCTGGCCAAAATCTCACAGATTTCTTTTTCACACTCTATCTTCTTGAGCACCCTTCGCAGGGAGAACTCATGAATCTGGCGTGGAATGCCCAGACTGAGCTTGGAAAATCATCTACCCGCCGTGAGGCGGTGATGGATGAGATCAAAAAACTTGATCCTCTTCCGGATGCCATCATGGGCTCGATGGATCTCACCAAAAAGCGCGCAATTCTTCGTCATGTTAAAGCAAACTTTCCGGAGTTTTTTGATTACTACAGTGAAGAATGTGTCGCTTATTACAGTGGTAAGAAGAAATTTTCGAAGGGTAACCCTACCATGAAATGTCAGGATCTGATGAACTCAGATCTCGCAGCAGAAATTCTTCCTGAATCTAAGATTCAGCAATTCCAGACAGTGAAAAAAATCTAAATTTATAGATCTACTATTTCAGGTGATTGGAAACGAGTTTCGTCATTTCAAACATGGTGACTTGTTTTTTGCCACCAAAGACGGCCTTAAGCTTGTCATCAGCGTTAATCGCGCGGCGATTCTTGGCGTCCTGAAGATTGTTCTTCTTGATATAGGCCCAGACTTTCTTCATGACTTCAGTCCGAGGCATGGCACTTGTTCCGATGATTTCCGCCAGCTCCTTAGAGGGAATAAGCGGTTTCATGAAGGCGATGGCAGGCGTTCGAACAATTTTTAGTTTTTTTGGAGCAGCTCTTTTGGTCGCGACTTTTTTAGTCGACGCCTTCTTAGCAGAAGTCTTCTTAACCGCAGCTTTCTTAGATGTAGCTTTTTTCTTTGAAGATTTTTTCGCCATGGTGGACTCCCGTCTAAGAATTAAAGAACCTTCACCCATTCGATGATGTTGTTGGAAATACCAAGCGCCTTACCCGTTCTTTTATAACCGTGACTTTCGTTAAGAGCAATCATCCGAAAATTATCTACAGGACAATAGTTGATGAGACGGGCCAGCGTTTGCTTCTTCGCCTCTTGCTCGTAGAAATTTTTAATCTGATGAGAGAAACCATTGCCCTGAAAGGCCATCTTGATCGGTGTATTCTTAGTAAAAAGAGTGTCGCCATCTTTCTTGATCAGAACGGCCGCCACAATCTCTTCTTCAATCATCACAGAAAAGAGCTTCCATCCGGTTTTCACTTCTTTTTTGATGTTATCAAGAGACCAGGAAAAGTCCTGAGTGTCCGTGAAGGCCTGAATATCGAATTTAGAAAGGTTAACAACCTCTTCTTCTTTCTTAGCTTCTTTAAAAATCAGTTCTTTCGTATCGTCCATCACACTCTCTTTTAATGAGTCAAAGCTATTGTAGCGGTAACTTTTTCGGAATATCAAACACAATTTACCGAAGAATTTTCCTAAGCCTCAGGGATAAAATTAAGCTCTTCCTCGCGAAAAATTCCAGCTCCCCTTTCGTGAAGCTCCTGAAACAGAGTGCGCTCTTCTTCTGAAGCGTAGGGAGCATCGACATAAACCGTTAGCTCTTCGACATCAATAAGCTCAGGGTGCCGCTGACCCAGATAAAGAGATGTTACATCAGCTGATGCCAAAAAGGCTTTTAATTCCCGAACTTTATCGGCGAGTCGAAGAAGCCGGAAAGGACCTTTTTCTTTGGCAAAAGAATAAACTTCTGTAGGATTTTTAAAAGGCCAGAGCCGAATCCATCGAAAAACGGACATGATTAATGTTTCTTCCTCAGAAGACATGCCCTCGAAGGCCATCTCGGAGTTTCTATCTCGCAGGTAGGCCTCGCATTCCCGGACGGTAAGAGTCTCAAGGACGGAAATATTTTTTCCGACTAAAAGACTGGCCATGGACTCCAGAAGCAGGATTTGTCCATTTTCAAGAGAGCCGGAAAACGACAAATTTTTGACAGAATGTGCACTTCCTTCAAGATCCATCCACAGAATGATCTGATCACCCGGAAAACGTCGCATAGAGAGAGTGATTTCGTTTTTTAGAAAGCGTGGCGTTTCGAGAATTTTTTTGGCGCGCGAAGAATTCACCTTCACCATTTCGGTCTCCTGTCGTTAAGATGGGACTGTAACATGAAATTACCAAAAGAGCTTCGAGACAAAACAGAATGGATTCTGGTTGGGCCTATGGGACCCGACCTTCCGGATCGATTCCGTGATTTTCCCATCATGGCCGTTGATGGTGGAGCGCGATTTACCGGACACATGAACGCCTGGGTTGGGGATTCAGATTCGTGCAAAATAATCCCCGAAAACACATTGGTATTTCGTCTTCCGGAAGAAAAAGATTCTTCGGATTATTCCTGCGCTCTGAAGCTCTTTGATCAACAGGTGAATTATACTCTTCACCTCTGGGGTCTTTCCGGCGGAAGAAAAGATCATGAACTTTTTGTCTGGGGCGAAACTCTGTCTTTTCTTGAGCAGCATCCGGAATCCAAATGCATCCTTTATGGCGCGGAAGGAAATATTGAAACGTATTTTCTGGGTTCAGGGCACTGGAAATTTCAGCATACAGGCCGCTTCTCGCTTGGGTCTCTTCGAAAAATCAGAGTGAAGCTGACTGGAGATGTGAAATACCCCATCGGCTCAGAGTCCTGGCTTCCGGCGCTCTCGAGCTGGGGATTATCCAATGTAGGAAGTGGTGAGATGGTTCTGGAGAATGAAGGTGCGGCCTTTCTCCATTACCCGGGAGAAAAGGGATGAGGGTTCCGTTCCTTGATATTCTTCGGGCCACTGCTGTCATCTGGATGATCATCTTCCACGTGACCTATGACATGCGCATGTTTGGCCTCAATCAAATTGATTTTAGCGAGGGCTTCTGGTTCGCCTTTCCCAGGGTTATTGCCGGAACTTTTCTCTTCTGTGTGGGAGTTGCTCTCAATTACACACATAAAGAAAAAGTAAATCTCGGGGCGATGTTAAAGAGATTAAAAAAACTTGGTATCTCGGCCCTTCTCGTGAGTATCGGAACCTATCTGGTGTTTCCTCAGCAGTGGGTTTACTTCGGTACACTCCACTGCATCCTCGCCGGTAGTCTATTGGGCGCATTTTTTGTTCATCATCGTGCTTTGGCCTTGTTCGTGATGCTCACGATTCTGGCGCTTCAATATGCGGTAGGCTTCGACATTAAGTGGGTCTCCAGTGTTCTCCAGAGACCATCCATGGATTTTATTCCGATTTATCCCTGGTTCTGGGTGATCCTCTCCGGAATTCTTCTGGGACCCTATTTGTCAAGAATAAGGGTCATGCAAAAACTAAACACTCCCCGCTTTATGGATTTTTTGGGGCGTCATTCTTTGGCAATTTACCTCATTCATCAACCACTCATCTTCGGGGCACTTTCGCTTTACCAATTCCTCATCAAACGGTGACAAACACCGCGCCTCTGTGAGAACTTAAGCGCACATGGAAAGCCTAATCTCTGCCTATAGAAAAGTTGAACTTTTCTTCGGTAACCTCAAGTTCGCTGTCGTTATCGTTTCTCTGTTTGCCATAACTCTTGGTTACGGCACTTTCATGGAATCTTATCACGGCACTGAATACGCAAACCGTCTGGTCTATAAGTCGTGGTGGTTCATGGGCATTCAATTTACCATGTTCCTTTCGATTCTCTTTGCGGCACTCATCCGTCTCCCACCAAAGAAGCATCTTTACGGTTTCTACACCATTCACTCAGGCCTGATTATTCTCTTTCTAGGTTCCTACATAACCTACGAAGGTGGAGTGGATGGAACGGTGACTCTCACGCCGAATCTTCCCACCCGTCAGATCACTCTGAACGATGATGAAATGAGAATCCAGTTTCCAGGTCGCGGGAAAGAAGTTTCCGTTGAACTACCTTTTTCAGCGGGCGAAAAAAACTTAAAGCTTGATTACGAAGACATCAAACTCGGAACATTCCTTCCTTTTTCTCAAGACGAGCTCGAATGGATTCCTGTTAAAATTCCGGACCCGGGACAAACGTCAGCGCGCTACAAGCTCTTCAACGATAATTTCGGCGAGACTCTTACTCTGACTCTTCATCCGATGTCAGACTTCAACAATACCATGCAACTCGGGCCTCTGAACGTTCACTATTTACCGGCGTCGCTTGCCGACTGCTTTGGATCTACTGACTCGCATGGCCTGATCGTCTGGAACGGTGAGAACCGCGGTTGTATTGCCCCAAAAGAATCAGATATCCGCAGGAAAAAATCTTCCACGGGAAAAGAAATTGTTGCTGTAAAATTTGAAGGCAAGGAAATTGCTTTTCTTCCCGAGATGTCTCCCCTTCCATTAAACCGTGATCTTGCTCTTGACGAGAATTCACCCTACCGGATTTTTAGCAAGAAGCTCTTTGAACAAAATCCCCATCTCTTTTTATTCGGGGACCGCGCAGCTTTCTTTAATAAGAACTCACTGAAATGGGAAACCGGGAATGTGAGTAAGGACAAGGCACTCGATCTTCCCTGGATGGGCTTCAGAGTTCTTCTTTTAGAATATCATGGAGACAGCTACCCGCGCCTCTTTCCGAAATACGTGAAGCCGATTCAGGATGGTGGGCAAACCATCATCGGTGAACGGAAAGCAGTTGAAGTCACTGTCGGTGCTGACAGCTTCTGGGTCAAGACCGGGGAGCCAGTGGCGTTCAAGCACAAAGGCGAGAAGATTGTCTTTGAGCTCACAAAGAAAAATATCACACTGCCTTACGAGTTGGTTCTTGACCGCTTTAAGATGGATACCGATCCCGGAACTCAGACACCGGCGTCTTTTGAAAGCTTCGTGACACTATTTAAGGGTAACGAAGGATCTGAGAAGCATCACATCTTCATGAATAATCCTTTGAAGCATCAGAACTTCACATTTTATCAGGCCTCATACTTTCAAAGTCAGGAAGGACCGTACGGAAGTGTTCTCTCCGTGAATTTCGATCCGGGTCGCCCGTGGAAATATCTCGGCTCACTTCTCCTGGTATTTGGAAGCATCTGGCATTATTTCCTACGTCGAAAACACCTGAAGGCCGGAGGCGCCCGTGCGTAACTTAGTTGTTCTTCTTGGTTTAGTTTTTTCTCTCACTGCTTACGCTCAGGGACCTTTTGGTTTCTGCTCGGATGAGCTTGAGACCTTCCCGGTACTGGCACAAGGAAGAGAAAAACCTCTTTTTGTTCTGGCGACCGACAGTATCCGTTTTATAACGGGAGAGAAAAAAGTCGGAGAACTTTCGGCAACGGAAGCATTCTGTAAGCTGTCGCTGAAGGCGTTCGGCATGCCACTCAATCTACCGGTCAGTATCCGGGTTGATCATGTGGATGTGAAAAAGTTTCTGGGAATTCCTGATAGCGAACATTCTCTTCCTGTTGAAGACCTGATTTCGAAGCAGGATCTGATCGTCGGCGAGCTGCGGACTCTCAAAGAAAACAATGCCTATAAGAAAGAACTCACGAAAGTTGATGCACGACTTCGCACTTACGAAGCACTGATCACAGGGAAACTGTGGACTGTCCCGCTTGTCATCGGTCAGGAAGTGAAATTTGTGACTCTTCCGGAATATCTCTCTGAAGAAAGACTTTCTACTGCTCGCGGTAGCGGAAATCCGGTGGGTAGTCTCATGGCCCAGGCGAAGGAAGACTACCTTAAGGCCAAAGGGGATCACTACCTTCTTGAGCTTCGTTATTTTAAGTGGAACCTGTTCCTGTGAGCACTTCTTTTGTCTCTCGGGGAAATTTTTGCTTTTGTTCTTTCTAAAAACCTCAAAATCGGATCGGCCTTTACTATTCTGACCATCGGAACCCAGATCACTGCCATGACTTTGAGAATTCTCATTTCAGGTCGTGCTCCAGTGACAAATATGTATGAAACAGTGATGTTCTCGGGCTTCGGTGCCCTCATCATTGCTTCCATCATCACCCTTTACCGGAAAGAAATTAGTTTTGTGATCGCGGGGCTTGCCTATAACGTCCTTTGCCTCATGATGATGAAATTTGCTAACGGTATGCTTGACCCGGGAATCTCTCCCCTGGTTCCGGTTCTTCGCGATAACTTCTGGCTTTCCACTCACGTGACGACCGTGATTCTTTCGTATGCGGCACTGGCCCTTTCGTGGCTTCTCGCCAATTCGATTCTTATTCGTTCCGCACTTGGAAAAATTGATAATGCTGAATATCGTTACCAGGTTGACCTTACTTATACCTGTATCAAGTTTGGTGTCGTTCTTCTTTCGGGTGGAGTTATCCTCGGGGGAGTCTGGGCGGATTACTCATGGGGTAGATTCTGGGGCTGGGATCCGAAAGAGACCTGGTCGCTGATTGTTCTTCTGGTTTATATGGCAATTCTTCATGGAAAAAATACGACGTGGATTCCTCCAAGGAGATTTATTCCTCTGGTGGCCGGTGCCTTCATGAGTGTCATGATGGCGTGGTTTGGGGTGAATTATATTCTTGCCACAGGTCTTCACTCTTACGGATTCTCTGAAGGCGGGGCGATCTTTCTGGGAAGCTTCTTTCTTATCCAGATCGTTGTCCTGATAGTGACTCAGATCAAATTCAGGAAAGAGGCCTAGTATGTTAAAGCATATCTGGGCCTATCTGCGGGTGAGGAAAAAATTCTGGCTTCTGCCTATCATCGCCGCATTTCTGGTACTGGGAATTCTGGTGCTGGCATCTCCTTCAAATCCGTATTCACCATTCATTTATTCATTTTATTAAATGAATATTCTCGGCATCTCCTGCTATTACCACGATTCGGCCTGTGCTCTGATTCGCGATGGAGAAATTATTGGTGCCGTCCAGGAAGAGCGTTTCACGCGAAAAAAGCACGATCCCGATTTCCCAACCGAGAGTGTGCGCTATCTGCTGAAAGCAAGTAATCTCGAGCTAAAAGACATCAAGGCCGTCGTTTATTATGAAAAGCCCTTCGTGACCTTTGAGAGGATTCTCGAAACTCAACTAAACTATGCTCCTTTTGGTTTTAAGACATTTCTGAAGTCTCTTCCGGTCTGGATCAAAGAGAAACTGTTTCTTGAAAAAGATATCCGAAAGAAACTAAGTGCTCTCGGCGGACCGGTACCGAAAATATATTACTCAGAACATCACCTCTCACATGCAGCAGCTGGCTTTTATCCGTCTCCCTTTGAAGAAGCGGCAATTCTTTGCGTGGACGGAGTCGGCGAATGGGCAACGACATCAGCATGGACTGGTTCGGGGAAAGACATAACTCCTCTTTGGGAAATTCATTTCCCCCACTCCCTGGGACTTTTTTATTCTGCGATCACGACTTATCTTGGATTCAAGGTAAACTCCGGCGAATACAAGGTCATGGGGCTCGCACCCTACGGTGCTCCCGTTTTTGCTGAGCTCATGCTGAAAGAACTGATCAGTCTTCATGAAGACGGATCGTATTCCCTCAATATGGAATACTTTGAGTACGGCCACAAATTCCGGATGACCGGTAAAAAACTCGAAACTCTTCTCGGAAGGCCGGCGAGAACACCGGAAGCTCTGATGGATGACTTCCATATGAATGTGGCGGCTTCGCTTCAGAAGGTTCTCGAGACTGCACTTCTTCATGTGACCCAGCATCTTCAGAAAAAAACCCAAATGAAAAACCTCTGCCTCTCCGGTGGAGTTGCTCTCAACTGTGTCGCAAACTCTAAACTCCTGAAAGATTCAGGGTTCGAGAATATCTGGATCCAGCCGGCGGCGGGTGATGCCGGTTCTGCCCTGGGTGCTGCTCTAGCGTATTGGCACCTCCATCTGAAAGAAAAAAGAATCGTTCTAAAAACGGATTCTCAGAAAGGAAGTCTCTTAGGTCCTTCTTATTCTCATACTGAGATTGAAACCTTTCTCCAAAACCAAAAGATTCCATTCAAAAAATTAAATGATGATGAGCTCATGGATGAAGCCAGCATACTTTTAGATAATGGCAAGATCATCGGCTGGTTTCAAGGGCGTATGGAATACGGGCCCCGCGCCCTTGGTTCACGCAGTATTTTGGGAGATGCGAGAATTTCTGATCTTCAAAAGACCATGAATCTCAAAATCAAGTTTCGCGAATCATTCAGACCATTCGCTCCCCTGGTCCTAGAAGAAGACAGCGAAAAAATATTTAAATTCCAGGCCCCCAGTCCCTACATGCTTTTTGTCGCTGACATCCATGATGATCTGCGGAAAAAGATGACCCCGGAGGAAGAAAAACTTTTCGGCATTGAGAAACTCAACGTGGCGAGATCAACTTATCCGGCGATTACTCATGTCGATTATTCAGCAAGGCTCCAGACAGTCGAAAGAAACCGACATCCCCGGCTTCATAAGCTCCTCACTGCATTCAAGAAAAGAACGGGGCATCCGGTGCTTGTGAATACATCGTTCAACGTGCGAGGAGAGCCCATCGTCATGACTCCGGAAGACGCTTATCGCTGCTTCAGGAGAACAGAAATTGATATTCTTATCCTGGAAAACTTTGTGATCGATAAACACGGTCTGCCTGAATTTAAGGATTCTGACTGGAGAAATGAATTTGAGCTGGACTAATTTTAGAGACAAACATCTTTTTTCAGTAAATATGGCAATCGTTGCTTCAATTGTCCTGTGGAAGTTTCGCGGAGACTTCCGCTTTCACTGGATCGTTCTCTTGTGGCTCGCCGGAGGGTTTTTTATTCCCTTTCTGCGAAAGACTGAGAAGAATTTTCTTCATGTCGTAGGAAAATTCAATGGAGCAATTATTCTGACGATTTTTTACTTCGTCTTCTTCACTCCCTACTCTTTCCTCTATCGGGCGTTTTTCCGAAACAAGAGCTTCGGTAAGTCCAACTCCACTTTCGTTTTGAAAATTGACTCTCCGGATTTCACGAGACCTTTTTAGGGGGAGAGTATCTTTTCAGTGATATAACGGGAAAGAAACTCGTTCACAATACTATTCGGGTGTCCGTCTCCAGGCACAAGGTAAACTTTCTTTTCTTCCGGATGGAGGGTCTTCCATTCGGGAATAGAGTCAAAGCATTCAATCCCCCGTCGCTGGGCCTCAGCTTTTACCGCCGGGATAAAATCATAATCTTCCTGAATGGGATGGGTAAGAATGACAAACCTTCCTTGCGGATAAATTTCGAGGTAGCGACGTTTAAGTTCCTGAACAGCACTGAGATACGAATGAACGTCTTCGAGTTTGTAATAAGCACCGTAATCCATGAGATAGTCAGAAAGTATTTTGCCAAGTGAACTATATTGGATGAGTTTAAAAAACTTCCACGCCCAATATTGTCCCATTATTCCTTGGTAAACAATCTTGCCATTCACTTCCTGATAGCGAGGTATAGTAGCTGTGGCCCATCGAAAAGATCTTGGGAGATGATGCCAGCGATACACGTGAAAATTTACAAAAACATAAATTAGTTCCCCTTTCTCTTCCGAGGAGAATTCTCTCGTATTAACGAGATCAAAATACCTTAGGGCAGTATGCATACTGCCCCCAGGCCAACCAAGGTTAGAAACCCTGATATCGGGGTGAATTTGTGCAAGATATGAGGAGATCGTTTCATTCTCCGGTACCGCCTGGCCGAAGACAAAAGAGTCACCAGATAAAAGTAGATGAGATTTCTTTTTGTCTTTAGTTGGAGATGCACCGCGAAGACCATATTCGTTTATTCTGTAGATGATTTCTGTTTTCTTTCCATCTTGAAAAGAAATTGTCTGGGAATTAATTGATCCGGGAGGAATATCTTCGAGCCCGGCCTTTGTGTGAGGATCCGGCGGGTGCAGCTGTTTCCATTCTACACGCCATTTCTCTGGTGGATGAGCCTCTTGAGAACGAATCCAAACCCATGAGATTGTTTCAAGGACTAAAAAAAACAAAATTAGTGAGGAAAATATTTTTATAAATTTCATCAAAAAAAAGGGGCCCCGTGGGACCCCTCTTCAAAATAACTATTCGACGATGTAGAAATTCGCTCTCTGCGCGTAGATCTTACTCTGCATGTCGGTGTTACCGTTCATGTCAAAGTATCCAACGAGGGCGCCTTCCATGCGAACTTGTTCCACATAGAGAGACTTGATGAAACTCTGTACGTTGCTCTGGATCCAGCCTGGAATTGGAAGGAAGCCAAGACCAACGCCTGCGAGATTGAGAAGACCGCGGTTTCTCTTAATTCTGTTCGGCTGAGAGAAATCGTAAGCGAGGGCCGGCTTCTGAGAATACTGATGAGCATTGACGTGAAGGTGATAAATCTTCTTCGCGTCTTTTTCCATCACTTCAGCGAAAGCATAGTCGAGCTTCTTGATGCTAGTGAAACGACCACCAAAGATCGGATCTGCCCATTCACGGACACGGCCGTTACCAGAGCGAACCATTTTATAGAAATTATTCTGACCGTAAGAGAGCCAATCAGAAGCGGCACGGTTACTTTCACTGAGGCCCGTCGCCTGGATCTTGTACTCATAGATAGAAGAAACTGCTTTATCGACTTCTTCTTTCGTGAGCCCTAGTTCTGTTTCAGAAACTGTCTCGAAGTAATGAAGAAGCATATTGTGGTGGAACAGACGCTGCTCCATCATCATGTCGTGAACACGAACGATCACGAAACTAGCGATATTGAGAAGTGGAACACTTGAGAAACGCTTCTGCGCTTCTTTCAGGGCCCATACAACGACAGTGTAAGTGACGTTCTTCTTATAAAAGAAGCGCGCATCTTCGTGGTACGTGAGGATGGTAGGATCGATGTACATCATCGCTTCCTTGAGTTTCGCTTCGAACTCTGCCCAGAAGTCATTTGCGCGAATATCAGCAAAAGCTGCATCCACATCAATGTTCGGGAGATTCAGAAGAGACTCTTTAATTCTCCGAGCTTCTTCTTCGCCTTCAGCACTCTTGTCGTAAGGGTTAAGACCCATAGAGAAGAGCATTTCATCAATTTGCTTTTCTTTTTCAAAAGCAGACTTGGCTACGAATGAATGTTGTTCAGCGATCAAATCATTCTTGATCTGCTCAATGAAAGGCTTGATCGTGAATTTCGTCACGGCCTTTTTCAGACGAATAGCAATGACCTTGCCTTCTTCGTTCTTAACAAGACCAAAGCGCGCATCGAATCCTTTCAGATCGTAAGCGAATGCCGGTAATGACAGCACCAATAAGGTGATGACAGAAATAATTGCTCGGGACATGGAATCCTCCTTAAAAAAACGAAAAACCTTCTTGGTTTCTTTATATATCCCTAGATGGTATCGATATGCGGAAGACTCAGACAACGAGGGTAACGTCTGTTATTTTCTTAACTTTTAAGCAAATAAGTCAGGATTAGATCGGAGTGTGGATGCTCGCCTGACGCTGAGTCTTCGTGCGGAAACTGCGGATCTCTTTGAAGGTGTAAGGATGAGTCAGGCGAAGTTCTTTAAAGATCGTCTCTGAAAGCACACCGCGGTTATGAGAATAGTCACCAAGATCTTCCGAGCCACGGCTGTTGAGGCCAATGACTTCTCGCCGCTCATTAAAAATCGGAGCACCAGATGAGCCGCCAAGCGTAGGGGCAAAATGCACAAACTCTCCATTCTCGACCATGACCCCGATTCCATGCGAGGCCTGAATTCCCATACCGCCGGCGTTCCCAATATGAAGGATATGCTGATCGCGCTCGGACTTCACATGCAGAGCAAGGCGGAGAGGCCTTATTTCTTCACCAAGAGAAAGACCGTTACTCATTTTCTTCATCTCAACCACACAGAAATCATGCTTCAAGCTGCAGTAGCGAACTTTGGAGCAAGCGACACGCTCATCGCGCAGATTAAGCTTAATGGTAAATTGTCCACACTCCCACTTTCTGTCACGAGGGGTGTAATTCATCACATGGCGATTGGTGAGAACAAGATTTTTCCCCACGAGAAACGCTGTGCCGACTTTTGTTCCGAGACGAGTGGTACTTTCGAAAACAGACTGAGCAAGCCGTTCCTCTTCTTCAAAATCCTCATCCAGAACTTCAGTGATATAGCCTTCAGGGTGAACCTTGGCGCCGAACTTCTCTCCGTCAGTCAAAACCACAACTGGTCCCGAGACTTTAACCATCCCTTCTTCCAAATCGATTTTGTAACCTTTAAAAAGATAGTAGAGACCCGCCAAACTTTGCGAAGGAATCATACTCCACGAGCTGGCAAGTCCCCGGAAGCGGGTCGATCTCTCCTGTATGGCGGAAGAAAAAAGTAGGGTGAATAGGAAAACAGCAAGAAACTCACGTCTCATAGCTAATACTATCGGAAAAGAGGGGCTTTTCTTGAATGAAGACCTTACGGGTCAGACGAAGGAGATCTTTCCAGTGATTGAGAGTCAGTGTTAGTGGTTTGAGGTTTAAAGTTTCTTTTCCCAGGATGAGAGAAAAAATAAGATAAAAAAAGACAACCAAGGACCAAAGCGAATCTTACGTAACTCATGTTTTTCGCGACCCCGGTATCAGGAATTCTTGCCGTCTGCTTTTGAAGCTTAAAAATCAAAAAGCCGGAGACAATTCCACTGATACCCATGATCACGAATTTCAGCGGGACTCCAGGCACAAGTTCGGTGGACACAGATATTTTAGAGGCGAACCAGAGAGGAGCTATTGCACAACCAATCGCGCCATAATAGAGACGTATATCATAGAAAACGACTTGCTCAGTTTTAGATTTCACATACATTTTGAGCTGGTCTGCTTCG
>JBKJNQ010000066.1:0-5674 GCA_046593575.1 Bacteriovoracaceae bacterium | reverse complement strand
CTCGGGCTAGAAGTCATGATTGAGTTTGAGGCCAAAACCATTACGTGTTTTTTTCCCGCAGCGAAAGTTGATCGCCGCTATGGCGCTCAGACGGCACCCCTTCGTCGTATCCGCTTTGTTGAAGGCGATGAAGTTAAGGGATCAACCGGCGAAAATTTTATCGTGGAAAGTGTTTCGGAAGACAAAGGCATCGTGACCTATCACGGGCAGGGTAAGTCACTTCCGGAATCTCAGCTTGCCGACACTCTGACATTTTCAAAACCTGAAGAAAGGCTCTTCGCTGGAAATATTGATTCCACTGATCTCTTTAAGCTTCGCTATGATGTTCTTCTCAATCAGCGGAAACTTTACATCAGTCCGATCCGTGGATTCACCGGGCCCAGGCTTTCACTCATTCCTCACCAGATGTATGTAGCAAGTGAAATCACCCGGCGTGCTCGTCCTCGGGTTCTTCTGGCTGATGAAGTTGGTCTCGGTAAAACCATTGAAGCCGGACTTATTCTTCATCACCTGATTCTCACCGGGAGAGTCGAGCGCGCATTGATTCTTGTACCGGACTCTCTCGTGTACCAATGGTTTGTGGAAATGCTCCGTAAGTTCCAGATGACTTTCACCACCATCAATCATGATTCAAAACTCGAACGCGGCGACCGGCCTTTCGAAGATGGCCAGCTTTTCGTAGCATCTCTCAAGTATCTCACCCGTGAAGACTGGCTCATGGAGCAGGTTCTCGAATCGAAGTGGGATCTTCTGGTTGTCGATGAGGCCCATCAGCTTCGCTGGTCTCCGGAAAATTCCTCAATGGAATATGATTTTGTTTCCGTTCTCGCAAAAGATACTCCGGGAGTGCTTCTTCTCTCGGGAACTCCGGAAATCCTGGGTCTTGCCGGACATTATTCTCGCCTTCAGCTTCTTGATCCCAATCGCTTTCATGACTTTAACCAGTTCATTGAAGAGACCATGGGGTATAAACCCATCACGGATCTTGCGAACAAACTCATTTCCCATAAGCCCGTGACGGCGACGGAAAAGAAAACTCTCAGAGATAAACTGGGAATTGATCTCGATACAGTTGAACGTGAAAAGGCCTTGCAGATGCTCGTTGACCGTCATGGTACCGGGCGTGTGTACGTACGAAATACCAGAAAGACGATGGCAACTTATAGCGAGTTCTTTCCGAAGCGTGTTTTTCACTCTTATCCCCTGGAACTCGGAAAAACAAAAAATCCTGAGAAGCGTATTTTAGAAGTGAAATCAGAATGGCTGGCAGGATTTGCTGAAACTCATAAAGGCGACAAGACTCTTCTCATTTGCCACGACAAAGATATGGTGGTGGATCTCGAGAAAGTCCTGAAAGAGAAAACGACCGTCAAATGTGCCGTTTTCCACTCGGGTATGAATCTCATGAACCGCGACAGGCAGGCCGTGTACTTCGCCGATCCTGAGGGAGCCGAGATACTTCTTTCAACCGAGATTGGTTCTGAAGGAAGAAATTTTGAGTTCGCAAAAAATCTCATTCTCTTCGATTTGCCAAAACTTCCCGATTTGCTCGAGCAGAGGATCGGTCGCCTGGACCGAATTGGACAGAAAAACGATATCCAGATTCATGTTCCTTACGTCGGTAATTCCTCGGATGAACTTTTACTCCGCTGGTACGACGAGGGTTTCAATGCCTTTGAATCCTCGCCGCGCGGAGGAACTGAACTCTATGCAACAGTGAGAGATGATCTGAATGCTCTGATCGCCCAGGCAGATGAAGGAAAATTTCCTGAGAAAGAATTTAAAACTTTCCTGAAGACAACCCAGGAACTTCATCAGGAAATCGAGACGAAACTTGAAGAGGGCCAGGATCAACTGGTGGAACTCAATTCGTTTAATCACACCAAGGCGATGGAGTTTGTGAAAGAACTGAAGACTGCTGATGAGTCGCCCGAGCTTCGCGATTTCATGATTAATCTCTGGAATCAGCTGGGTGTGGATACTGAAGACATGAACGATCCGTGGACGTTTCTCATTCGGCCAGGTGACAACATGTACCTTCCGCATTTTCCGGGTCTTGATAATGAAGGCATGACCGTTACTTTCAAGCGCGAGAATGCGCTCAAGTTTGATGATATGACTTTCCTCACGTGGGATCATCCGATGGTGGTGGGAATCATGGATTTCATCTCGAGTAAGGAGATGGGAAATTGCACGATGACATCATGGAAAACTCCTTCGAAAGAAGCTTTCCTGTTTGAAGGCTATTTTCTTCTGTCAGCAGTTGCTGAGAAAAAACTCCAGCTTCAGAAATGGTTTCCACCAACTCCGCTGCGGGTTCTTCTCAATGCTCAGATGCAGGACGTGACCCAGAAGATGCCAAAGAAATTTATTGATGAAAATACAGAGTCGCTGACACAGGAAAAGCGCGCTGGTCTCAAGGAACTTCCGAAAGACTTCCTGAAAGAATGTATTAAGCGCGGAAAAGAACTCTGTGTCGCCCGGGCCAAGCAGTACAAGGATAAATTCCGCGACGACATGGTCAAGGCGATGGATACTGAAATTGAGCGCCTGGAGGCACTTCGTAAGGTGAATCCGACGGTTTCAGAGACTGAGATCATCATGATGAAATTCAATAAGACAAACATGCTGAAGGCGATGGATAAGGCGGAGCTTTCGCTCGACTCTCTTCGCATCATTATCAACTAGGAATACTTTTTTATGGCGATGACTGAACTCAATGATGAAACTATTTTCTCAACAATTGATACCGAGCCTATGGTCTTTATCGATTTCTATGCGAGCTGGTGTGGCTCCTGCCGGGTTGCTGCTCCGATGTTCGAAAAAATTGCAGCCGAGGAAGGTGTAAAAATCTTCAAGATAGACGTTGAGAAGAATCCGAAGATCAAGGACATGCTGGATCTACCGGGACTTCCTTCAGTCGGTTGTTTTAAAAACGGCGAACCAAAAGACCTGGTGAATGTGACGAAAGAAGAGGCCTTCAGAGAATTCGTGCAAAAGATGAAGGTCTAATATGGACGTTAAAAATATGAAGACTCTCGCAGAGAAGTATTCTTTCGATGAGCTTCAGAAATTTGCTGATGAGTTCGAGCAAACTGGTGTTGCTCCCGTTAAGACTTCGGAAGATGCCGGTGATCAGATGAGTGATTACTTGATGGCAGCGGAAATTCGCTTTGTCATGGATAAGGAAAACAAGACTCTTCAGGAGGCCCTGAGGGATTTTTCGAAGCGCGTTCGCGGAGTACTTACATAATGGAAATTAAAATTAGACCCGGCCTTCTTTTTGATATTCAGGTTATAGCCGAATTCCAGGTGAAGATGGCGCTTGAAACAGAGAGTTTAAAACTTGATCCTCCGACAGTTGAATTGGGAGTAGGAGCGGTTTTTGATGATCCGTCCAAGGGCAAGTACTGGCTGGCGGAAGTGAAGGGAGAAGTGGTGGGATGTCTTCTCACTGTTCCCGAGTGGAGTGACTGGAGAAACGGTACGGTTCTCTGGATTCATTCTGTCTATGTAAAACCAGAATTTAGAAAACACGGAGTCTTCCGGAAACTTTACTCACATCTCCGTACGATGGTCGAAGCATCTAAAGACCTTCGGGGCCTTCGTTTATATGTCGAGAAGGCCAATCACGCCGCTCAGAAAGTTTATGAATCACTCGAGATGTCAGGCGAGCACTATCATCTTTATGAGTGGCTTAAGTAATGCCGAAAATTCTCGTCATGGGCGGGACCCGATATTTCGGGAAACGCCTGGTGGAGCTCCTTATTCAGGAAGGGAATTCTGTCACGATTGCTAACCGCGGTCTCACCCCCGACACATTTGGAAAGAATGTTCAAAAAATCCATTTTGATCGTCTGGATACCGAAGGAGTCAAACATGCTCTCCTCGGATCGGACTGGGATATTGTCTACGATCAGTTTTGTTACTCGTCTTTAGAGGCAATGAATGCACTTCAGGGCCTCGACGGGAATATCGGTCACTATGTTTTTACTTCCACCCAATCAGTCTATGAACCAAATGGGGAAGTCACAGAGAAAGATTTTAATCCTCACTTTCATCCCGCCATTGTCTCTGACCGAAAGGCCACCGGTTACGATGAGGCAAAACGGAGATCAGAAGCGGTGATGTTCCAGAAGGCATCTTATCCTGTGACGGCAGTCCGATTCTCTCTGGTGCTCGGGGAAGATGATTGGTCAGGACGGCTTGAATTTCATCTGAACCGCATGAAAGAAGAAAAAGCCATTATTGTTCCCAATCCCGAAGGCCATGTTTCCCTCATACATTCATCTGATGCCGCCAGTTTTCTACTTCTCATGGGAAAGAAAAAATTTCGGGGACCGGTGAATGCCTGCGCTGAAAAAGTTTTCACGATGAAGGATCTTCTCCGCATAATGGAAAAAGAAACCGCCATGAAGGCCCACATCCTGGAGCAAGGTCCGGAAAAAGACGAAACTCCTTTTGCGGGAAAAGAAGATCGTTACATGAATTCCTCTCTGGCACGAAGTCTTGGGGGAGAGTTCAAATCTCCCGAGGACTGGTTTCCCCGTCTCATCCGTCACTACCACCCAAAATAAAAAAAGCCCCTCTTGCGAGGGGCATTTTTTAATTCAAAGTTAACCTGAGAAAGAGGATGGAACGGTGGTGGGGTGATTGACTGGCCTTAGAGGTCCAAGGAGCTGGTTAAGCTTCCTGTACCTGGGATAGTTTTGTGAACTGTTGTGGAGTTCATCACCCTCTTCTCAAGGATCTATAAAGCACGAACCGTGCCAACATCAGTGCCCCTATAAGTGATTGTTTTACCGGAGTGAAAGCCGCGGGATTGATATCAATTTGGCCTCGCAGTTTCCTTCTGGCACCGAGGCACTGGTGTCAGACATGGGGGCAATTGAAATTATTTCAGGGATTTTAAATAAAAAAAGCCCTCCTAAGAGGGCTTTTTTTAATTTGTTAACCTTGCAGAGGAAAGAACATTGAGATTGTGTGGAGGGCCATTTTTTGTGGGATAGCTCTGGTGGTTGGCCAGGCTTTCCGGGGAGTTTTTTGTGAACTTTTATGGAGTTCGTCCCCTCTGCTTGCCACTAATAAAGCAACCATCATGCCAGTTTCACAAAATTCATAACCTTCCAAAATCGTATGTTTACTCGTGAAGCCAAAATAAAAAGTTCATTAGTCAGATTGCCCCAAGGGGATAGGGGCAATCTGGCAAAACGCCCTGTGGAAAAGTGTCAGAACATTTCTGTAAGATTGTGTAAGGTCTGAAAGATCATGATCTTAACGGGTTTTTATTTGATGTGAGAACCTGTCAGATGTGCGCAAATCTTTTGGTAAAACTTAGTGATGGCGCTTAACTGATTAGCTTGGAACTAATTTGTCTGAAGGCTGAGAAAAACTTTTTCTTCTTCTTTTCCGTCGGAGTTTTCAACTTTTGCCTCAGGCGCAATGTCGATAGTCTGCGCTTTTTTTCGCAGGTCACGCACGATACTTCCGATCTCGACACGATCGCCGGGCTTCAGTTGAATTGTTGTCGTGAGTGAAAGAGTTTTCTGGTCCGGAGGCGGTGTTTGATTGATCACTATGGTTCCGGGAGGAATATTTGCGGGGATCACTGGCTTTGGGTCTCGCCTGGCGCTCAAGGAGATTTCATAGAGCTTGTCGGTGATGAAGCGGCACC
>JBKJNQ010000019.1:0-3386 GCA_046593575.1 Bacteriovoracaceae bacterium | reverse complement strand
GCCGGAACTCTTAAAAGAAATGATTGTTCAGGCATCAAATGGTGCCGATGCTATTTGCCTCTTTGATACGGCGGCCGGTGAACTCACTGCCGATGATTACAAGGAAATGATTGTTCCGAAAATCACCACTCTTCTGAAAGATTTCCGTAAAGCTTGTCCCGGAAAGAAAATTATTTATTATTCTAAGCACACACAGGCCGCACACGTAAAAGCACTCGATCTTTCTCTGATTGATGTCATCGGTGTCGACTGGAGATGTGACCTGGTAGAAATCCAGAAACTTCTTCCTCCGCATGTTTTCATTCAGGGAAATCTGGATCCCGCTTGGCTTCATCTTCCGTGGCCACTTCTTGAGAAAAAAGCTACCGCGTATTACAACGATCTTCGCGCTCGCGGTTTGGATTTTAAGCGCTGGATAGCGGGTCTTGGTCATGGAGTTCTGATTCAGACCCCGGAAGAAAATGTTCGGCAGCTTGTTAAACTCGTACAGTCACAAAAGATTTAGTAGTTTTCGTCACAATGTCAGGTTGAGTTACCTGTCCTCCTCATTCCTCTGGTAATATTATCGGAGGCTTATTCAAGGAGGATAGCGTGATTTATATTTCCCGTTTCATTATCGCACTTATGATTTCATTCACTCTTACGGAACTTCCGGTGATGA
This sequence comes from Bacteriovoracaceae bacterium, assembly GCA_046593575.1. Taxonomy (GTDB): domain Bacteria; phylum Bdellovibrionota; class Bacteriovoracia; order Bacteriovoracales; family Bacteriovoracaceae; genus Peredibacter. Next base: position 2,725 of record JBKJNQ010000019.1, on the reverse strand, counting down.
AGGCCCAGGCCTCACTCATGACCACTCAGGAAGCTTTCTCTGATTACACTCGCGGAACAGGCGAAAGTACGATCAAAGACTTCATGAGTCGCTCCGACGTGAAGGACAAACTGGTTGAACTTGGTGTTGATCCTTTCGATGCTCAAAGAAAGATCTCCTCTCTTTCGGACAAAGACGTAAGAAAGCTCAACGATGATATCCAGAAGGCAACAATTGCCGGAGATCTCGGGGGGATTCTGGTTCTTGTCCTCATCATCATTCTGATTATTTATTTAGCTAAACGGATCTGATGAAAGTTCTGTCTCTTCTTTTCTTCTTCCTGTGCGTTTCTTGTGCGACCCGGACACCCGTGACGGACAAGCTCACCGCCAGGAAGGAGGAAATCTTCAAGCATAAAATTCAGGACGTCCCTCTCATCAAACAGGATGAGTATCACTGCGGTCCTGCCTCGCTTTCCATGGTCATGGGATATTACGGAAAACAAGTCACTCCCAAAGAACTTGCCCGTGACATTTTTCACAAAGAGCTCAAAGGTTCATTTTTTGCAGAAGTTAAGGCCCGCGCCCGGAATGACGGGATGATGGTGCTTGAGATTAATGACCTGAAGGACGTTGTGACGGAAGTGCGCGCGGATAATCCCGTCATTATTCTTCAGAATAATGGCTTTGCCTTTTTCCCGCGCTGGCACTTTTCTGTGATGACCGGTCTCAATCTTCGTGGGCCCGATGTTTATCTTCATGACGGCGATGATGAAGTTCATAAAATGGACATGCGCCTGTTTGAAAGATCGTTTGTCTTAGGCGGAAGAAGAGCACTCGTGATCCTTCCAGCGGGAAAGCTCGCGACGACTGTGAATGAAATAGATCACGTGGAAGCGGCAACAATTCTCGAAACTATAGGTAAAAAACCTGAAGCGAAGTCTGCCTATGAGTCCATTCTCACCAGATGGAAAGGAAGCATCCTCGGAAGCCTGGGTCTCGCCAATGTTCTCTATGAAGAGGGCAATAAGAAGTCAGCCGAATCAGTTCTGGAAGAAGCGGTGAAGATTCATCCTGAGTCGCCGCTCTTGTGGCATAATCTGGCAGTTCTTCGGGGAGAAAATGGAAAACGAAAACTGGCCAGATCAAGTGCTCTGGAGGCCATGAAGCTTGCTGATGAAAAACAAAAAGAAAAATTTCTGATCAGTCTTCGTGATTGGCTTTAAGTATTGGCGAAGAAATCTTTCGGAAGACCCGCTTTCTGAAGTTTCGCCACATTTGAGGGAACGAGACCCGTAAAGCTAAGACCTGTGTCTTTCACTATTCCCACATCCTGCATGAGAATTTTCTCACCTTCCATTCCTGCCAGCTCGGTAATCTGGTGAACAACTCTTTCGCCGTTCTTATTACGCTTAATCTGGATGATAAAATCAACGGCAGAACTTATCTGATAGCGAAGGGCACGCAGGGGCATCTCGTAACCTGACAGGAGATAGAGATTCTCAAGGCGCATGAGACACTCGCCGGGAGAATTAGCATGAACAGACGTCATCGAGCCTTCGTGACCGGTATTCATCGCCTGGAGAAGATCAAAAACTTCCCCACCCCTTACCTCACCCACGATGATGCGATCGGGCCGCATTCTCAGAGTATTTTTCACGAGCTCACGGATCGTGAGTCCCTGATTTTTTCCGACGGGCGGACGGGCCTCGAGACGGACAGTATTAGTATGCTGGAACTGAAGCTCCCGCGTATCTTCGATCGTGATGACTCTTTCTTTTTCGTCCACTTCCTGAAGAAGAAGATTCAGGAATGTCGTTTTCCCCACACCGGTGCCGCCGGAGACCACGACATTCATACGCGCCTTGATCATGATGCGGAGGAAACTCACCCATTCTTCAGAGAGACCAAAAATTCCCGGAGCATCGGCGAAAGTTTTGATGTTCTTCAGGTATTTACGGATGGTGATAGCGTGGTGAGCGTTGGTGTAGTCTTTGTGAATGAGATTGATCCGTGAACCATCCTGAAGATTGCCGTCGAGAACCGGTGTATCAGGTCCGAAAACTTTCCGGTTATACATCGCCACTTCCTGGCAGAAAGCTTCGAGATCTTCTTCCTTAAATTTTGTTTCAAGCTTAATGAGTTCGCCTTCTTTTTCGACGTAAACATTGTCCGGACGATTAATGATGACTTCAGTGATCCCATTTCTCTTGGCGAGTTCGTCGAGAAACTCATTGATCTTATTGCGGCCCATGCATCACTCCTAGATTTTCTCGTAGAGAAAGGTTTCGGGCTCCTGAATGCTCATCCCGTAGGTCAGGAGATTATCATGGAGGAGCTTTCTCATATCATCACTCAGCATATCGTAAATCTCATCGAAGTTTTTCCCGGCCACCAGAGCACCAGCGAAAGTCTTCCCGCCGAGGGCCTCACTCAGATGGTAAGTGAGAAGAACGACCCAGTCGGGTTTGTCGGAACGCACCTGCGAGAGCTTCAGAAGCGGAGTGATGATTTCTTCGGGAAGACGGAACTCGAGAAATTTATTTCGTTCAAGTTCCTGAGTACGGATCTGGGCGAGTTTCAGGTAAAAACCCAGAAGAAAAGTACGTGAAGTACCGCTGAAGGCAATGTCACTGTAAAGAGCTTCAAATTTCTGGATGTCTTCCACCAGACCCATGTCTGTTTTCAGCGGAAATTTTCCGTGGATTGCTTTATAAATGTAGAGACTTGCCAGGCGATCGCGGAAA
>JBKJNQ010000014.1:0-28744 GCA_046593575.1 Bacteriovoracaceae bacterium | reverse complement strand
TTTGCGAATCACTGGCTAAAGCAGAGTCCCGGAAAAGTCTTCCTGTTCCTCTTTGGCGTCCCTGGCCTTAGGAGGTTTTATGGGTAAGAAAATTTATGTTGGTAATCTTCCGTTCTCAGCTACACAGGAATCACTCTCTGAGATGTTCTCTCAGTTCGGTGCTGTTAGCTCTACAAAAATCATCACAGACCGTGACACTGGTCGCTCAAAAGGCTTCGGCTTTGTTGAGATGACTGATTCTTCTGAAGCTGATGCAGCTATCGAGAAGCTTCACGGTACAGATATGGGTGGACGTAACCTCACTGTTAACGAAGCTAAACCAATGGAGCCACGTACTGGCGGATTTGGCGGCGGCGGCGGCGGTGGTGGTGGACGTGGTGGCGATCGCGGTGGAGACCGTGGTGGTGATCGCGGCGGTTTCGGTGGAAACAAGCGCTGGTAATCAGATCTTTCAAAAGGGGCCCTCACGGGCCCTTTTTTTTTATCAAAATCTCATTAATTATTTCTTTAAAACTTCCGATAAGACACTGAACTTACAAGGTCAGGCCATGTCTTATTTTGGCAAATTCCTCCTCATCGATAACGACAACAAGATCAAGGATCTGGTCCATCAAGATAAGAACTTGCTGGAGAAATATCCGTCTGCTGTCGTGAGAACTATTACTGAGGCAGGAAGCGTTCTGGAAAAAAATGGCCAGGAATTTCGAACTGTGTTTTTTTCCGAAAGACTGGGACGTATCTGCGATCTATCTGAGCTAAAGAAACTCATCGAGAAACATCCTGCGATTCAATTTGTTTTGATCGCAGATAAAACTGAGCTTTTAGCAGCGAGAGAACTTCTTCCCATCACAATCGCAAAACCTGAGACCTACATGGATTTCGTCAAACACGTCCAGAAACAGCTGAACGATTTGCATGACTGGAGAAAAAATGAAAATGACGGTCAGGAAAAAGAACGTGAGTTTATTGCCGAAGACATTAAGTATATCGAAATTCCTGCCCGTGATTTTGTCATCACACCTAAATCGTATTTCAACACTTATCTGAGAATCTCGCAGGGGAAATTCATTAAAATCTTCAACGCTGGTGATGATCTTTCAAAAGATGAAGTTGATCGCTATCGTGCCAAAGGGATTGATGAGTTTTTTGTTCCCAAAGATGAACATGAAAAATTCATCAGGCTCCAGGGAACTCTGGCAGCGAAAGTGGTTCAATCCGACATGGCCAATAATCTAAAAATTAAAACGATCATGAAGCTTGGTGCGAATGTTACAAATAATCTCCTGAAATGCGGGATCACGCCGGATCGCATGGACAATGCCCAAATATTTCTTGATCAATCTATTGTCCTCCTGAGACAGATGAAACTGAAAGATGAAGTGATCACTTCGTTTCTCAAAAACATTGATCAGGATGAACATACTTCTGCGGTGGCGTTCATCTCGGGCATTCTGGCTAATCATCTTGGGTTTGAATCGTCGAAATCGATCAAGGTCGTAGGAACAACGGCCCTCCTTCATGACATCGGCCTCTATGCCCTTGATCCGGATTTTGAGGAAGGTGAAGAATTAGGTGATGAAAAAAAGAAAGATATTTTTCTGAAGCACTCAGCTCATGGAGCAGAACTTCTGCGCGCCTCAAAGGCCTTTGAAGAAGTCATTTGCCACGCAGTTGAAAACCATCATCGTCGCCGCAAAGGCGAAAATGCTTCCCGTCGTTCTAGTTCGGTGAATCTCATCACGGAAATTGTTTCGGTTTCAGATGAATTTTTTAACATCGTCATTCACCATGGATATTCGCCTGAGAAGGTCAGATTTTTTATGGATAACGAGCTAAAGAACTATTCTCCCAATGTGGAACGCGCCTTCCATGTCCTGACGAAAGGCAAAAAAGCTGCTTAATTCTTATTGGCGCCGCGCACAAATAAAAAAATACTATTACATGAATAATTGAAGCTGAGTTAATATTTATGGGTAACGTCGCAAGAGTTCTCGGGCCTGTTGCTCATGATTCTCTGCTAGCGCGCATCCCTGGCCTTAAGGAGGTTTTCATGGGTAACAAGATTTATGTCGGTAATCTTCCGTTCTCTGCAACTAGCGAATCGCTCAACGAAATGTTCGCGAAGTTCGGCACTGTTCAATCAGCCAAGATCGTCATGGATCGTGATACTGGTCGTTCAAAAGGTTTTGGTTTCGTAGAAATGTCTTCAGACAGCGAAGCTCAAGCTGCGATTGAAAAACTCAATGGTCAGGACAATGGCGGCCGTGCACTGGTTGTGAACGAAGCTCGTCCGATGGAGCCACGTACTGGTGGCGGCGGCGGCGGTGGTGGACGCGGTGGATTCGGCGGCGGCGGCGGTGGTGGTGATCGCGGCGGACGTGGCGGCGGAGGCGGTTACGGCGGCGGCGGTGATCGTGGTGGACGCGGCGGAAGTGGCGGAGGCGGCGGTGATCGCGGCGGAAACCGTTGGTAATCTCTTAAAAAAATTCTTCTTCAAAGGACCCTCGCAAGAGGGTCTTTTTTTTGCTCTAATTTCTGAATGATCAAACAAATCCCGCTTCCCTCAGATAAGAAATTTTCATGGTTCGATGTGATTGCTCCCGATGACAGCGACATGAACAGACTCTCTTCAGAATTCAAGCTTCCCTTTCTCCTTGTGCAGGATTGCCTGAAACCAGAGCATCTTCCGAAGTATGAAGAAACTGAAGAAGGCTTTCACTTTCTTATGATGAGAGCGTTCGATAAAGAGTCTAAAGAAGATTCAACGACAATTCAGGAACTCACTCGTAAGGTTGCTCTTTTCATTTCCCATGACAAAGTGGTCACCATTCATAGGGTCGATCTTCCTTATCTGGATAAGGTCATGAATCGTTGTGAAAAGATAGACGCCTTTCCGAAAACAATCCAGATGCTCGTTCACCACCTCGTTCTCGACATGATCCGTACTTACGATGAGCCGATTGGACGTCTGCAGGACATCTATGACGATTTCGAAACGCAGTTACTTTCAAAAAAATGTGACATGGACATGCTTAAAGTTTACCACTTCAGGCGTCAGCTCTTCGTCCTGAAACGAATTATCAAACAAACTAACGATGCTCTTTATCGGTTTAAGGAATTCTGGGAAAAAAATCATTCTATGCTTCAGGATCTCCGTGAGAATCTTGACCAGTTGTATTTCCAGCTTGATGAGATCTCAGATAACTTCGAACACCTTCTGGAACTTCAGATTCAAATGAATGACCAAAGGGCCAACGATGTAATGAAAACACTGACTGTTTTTTCAACCGTATTGCTTCCCTTAAACTTCATCGCGAGTTTTTATGGAATGAATTTCACCTATCTTCCTGGACTCAATTCGCCTCATGCTCTCGCCGGAGTATCAATTCTCATGATAGGCGTATGGATCGTGTGTCTTATCTATTTCCGTTATCGGGGATGGTTTAAGACGAGGAGGGCCGATGGACAGAATTAAAAAGCTCTCTGAACTCGTACGCCCCTATTATGGAACTGATGACCCCGCTCATGACTGGCCACACATTGGAAGAGTCGCAGCGACTGCGAAAAAACTTTGTCAGGAATCAGTTGCTCAGCTTGATTGCGTGCTCGCAGCCGTTTACTGTCATGATCTGGTCAATCTCCCGAAAAATCATCCCGATCGTTCGCGAGCATCCGAGCTGGCGGCGGAAAAAGCAGAACCACTCCTCAAAGAATCAGGATTTTCTGATGGCGAAATTAAAATCATCAAGACCGCCATCATCGAACATAGTTTTTCGCGAGGGCTTAGACCAACGACATTGGAATCGGCCATCGTTCAGGATTCCGATCGTCTCGATGCCCTGGGTGCCATTGGCATCCTTCGTTGTGCGGCCGTCAATACCCAGATGAAATCAAAGTTCTATGAGCCTTTTGATCCATTCGCTGAAGACAGACCATTGAACGATAAGGTTTATATGGTCGATCATTACTACGAGAAACTTTTTAAGCTGCCGGACTTAATGGTAACTGATGCTGGAAAAGAAGAGGGCCATCACCGGGTGGACTTCATGAAAAAATTTCTACAAGTCTTAGGAAAGGAAATCAGATGAATCTTGAATCCCTCGAAAAAGAAATTCTTTCGCTCATTGAAGGCGAAAAGAATCTCGTCGCGAATCTTGCCAACATCTCTTCGTCCATTTTTTTTTCTTACCAGGGATTAAACTGGTGCGGCTTTTATCTCTGGGATGATGCCGATCAGGAATTAATTCTCGGACCTTTTCAGGGAAGAGCAGCTTGTTTACGTATCAAGGCCGGCAAAGGTGTCTGCGGAACGAGTTATCTCAAAAAAGAAACTATAAGGGTTGATGACGTTCACGAATTCCCTGGTCACATTGCATGTGACTCTGCTTCTGAATCAGAGCTGGTTGTTCCCTTGATTAAAAACGGTAAAGTCATGGGCGTTCTGGATCTTGATGCTCCCGTAAAGGGAAGATTCACCGAGCAGGATGCAAAAGATTTTACGCGAATTATAGACCGAGTGGTCATGCAACTTTACTAAGCTCCACCGGAATGTTGAGAGCCTTCTTTTCTTCCCCGTGAAAAAACTTACGATAGAGAATTATCGCTAATGCATAGGCGGCGCCTGACATGAAGAAGGTCGGGCCGAATGAGTATGTTTCGATGAGGTATCCACCGAGCCGCGTCCCACTCGCATATACGAGATGATAAAAGAAGACGATGATCGCCGAAGCGAACACGCATTCTTTTTCCCGCACTCTTTCCATTTCAAACATCGAAGTAATGGGACTCGACATATTCATGAGCATACCGCGCATGAAGAAGCAGGAGAGGACCAAAGTTACATTGCCGGTCATTCCCATTCCCACCATAAAGGGAATAGCAAGGAAGGCAGTCCCCATAATGAATTTAAGATTGGTCGTTTTTTTCACGAGACTTGGAGTCACGAAAATACCAATGAAGATGAAGGCCTGAAGAAGCGCGTACGAGACACCAATCATCTTGGTTGAGAAATTAAAGCGGTCACGGAGATAAAGATTGATGAAAGGAACCGTAAGCCCGGACCCCAGAGCTAAGCAGAGCTTGGGTGAGATAAGTTTTCCGAGGATTCTCCATTCTTTCTCACGAAGTCCCTCAAAGACGCGCTTCTTCTGCTTTGGAATAGGTACTCTCTGGATCTTCATGAAAACGAGATTGGAAAGTGTGACGATCACAAGGGAAGCGATAATCGCTGCTCGCATGGATTCAAGTTTTGTAAAATCATGATGAAACCATTTCATGACAGCAGGAAGATATCCTCCGACCGCAAAGCCCAGAAGATGAGCGCCCATGTTAAGCGAAGAGTTCATCGAGAACAAATGCACGCGAACTTCGGGAGTGGAGTTTCTGAGATAGAAAGGGGAAACCGAAATACTGAAGAGTGCTTGAAACATGGCGGCCATGAGACCGAATATAAAAAGCGAAGAGACATCGGTATGAAATATCTGGATAAAATAAAAAAATGAGCAGAAGACCATCCCACTGATCACGAGATGCTTCACATGAAAGCGGTCGATGATAAGTGCGGCAGGAATCGCCATGATGGAAATACCGAGTGAGGCGGTAGAGATCAGATTTCCAATAATCGTTTCGCCGTAGCCCAGCTCTTTCAGATAAAGACTGAAGAGTAGGCCGTGAATCGACATCCCCATGCCATTGATCGCATTACCAATAAGGAAAAGTTTTACATTATGGGAGAATTGCTGAAATTGCGTGAGGTAGGCACGGACCATAACTCATCATAACCCAAGGCAAAAATTCCCTCGAGAGGGCCATTTTTTCCATGAGTATTTTCTATTTATCAGAGCTTACCGGACTAAGACAGTTTGAACTATCAAACTCCCTGATTTATGATTCTTCGAGTATCAAAAAGGACGTTTATGAAGCTTATTTTCTTGGCCCTTCTCATGTCATGCTCAACCTTCGCGGATTTCGTTTATATGCAGGAGACGGAAACCGGAAAAACCATTCAATGGTCAGGTTCCGAAGGCACCCGGACACTCTCCGAATCCGGAAAAGACTGGGCGATTTATCCGGACATTTCTCCCGATGGTACGGAATTCATCTTTGTTGAAGGTCCGGCAAATGATGATCTTCACCTCACCTACATGAACAAGAAAACGAATACTTCTTATCGCTTTCACTCCCCGAAAAAAGGAATGGTTCTTCATCCGAAGTTCACGAGAAACGCGAAGATGATTTTCTATTCAGCTCCCGGAGAAAATGGAAAAAACACGATTTATTTCTTCAACCGTGAAGAAGAGGTCGCGCGCCAGGGAAATAATCTCGTCGATTACACTCTTGATAAGGCCAAAGCACTTGATCCATCAGAAGAAGGATATTTTCCGAGACCATCATCCGACGGAAGCTTTGTTGTTTACCAGAGAAACGGGAATGGAAAAAAAGAGATCGTGCTCTTTGATCGTATCGAAAACGAGAAGACAGTTCTGGCCGAAGGGATGTCACCTGCACTTTCATTTGATGAGCGCCAGATTGCTTTTACGTCTAAGAAAAACGGCAACTGGGATATTTACACCATTGATCGGACGACGAAAGTTGTCACTCAAATGACCTTTGATGCGAAAGACGAAATGGCTCCGACGTTTATGCCGGATAACACTCTCGCCTTTGCTTCTAATAAAACAGGACACTACAGACTTTATAATCAGAAATGGGAAATGATCACCAATCACGGAGACGAAGATCTCGAGCTCTACTCTCCGAACTTCGCTGGAGACACGAAGTACATTCAGAAAGATCGCGCTCCCTACACTGGAAATCCCAGATCTTCATTCGGTACGGTCATTCATAACGGAAAACTCTACATGTGCGGCGGCCACCAGGGTGCTGAGCATACCTATCCGCCAGAATCATTCAGCAACCAATTTGTGGTTTATGATCTTGCGAAAAACGCCTGGTCTGAGCTGGCTCCCCGTCCCAGCCTCGCTCATGGTTACCAGATTGCTGCTCATGGAAATTATATCTATGCCTTTGGTGGATTTGCCTATTCAGCTGAACACAAGCCGAAATGGAAATCGCTGGATGTGATTGACCGTTACTCCATCAGTGAGAACAAATGGGAAACCATCGGAAAGCTCAATCTTCCACGCTCTTCCAACGTTGCAGTGACAATTGATCATAAGGTTTATCTGGTTGGTGGATGGAATGGAACGCCGAAGTTTGAAAACGATGCGGATGGTTTTTTTCACGACACGGTTGAGATTTTTGATCTAGAGAGTGAAAAAGTTTCTGTCGCTCCTTACAAAATTCCGACTCCCGTTCGTCGCGCGCTTACCGGTGTAAATTACAAAGATAAAATTCTTTTGGTTGGTGGACTTGGCCAGGGAGCCACGCATTTTGAACTTATCCAGAAGGTGACGAGCATTGATCCGGTCACCGGAGAAACAACAGAACTTCCACCGTTACCGTTTGCGACTTTTGCACCAGCGGCAGAAATCATGGGCGATGAGCTCTTTGTGTTCGGAGGGATGTTCAAGACCGGAGAGATGGCCTACGAATACGTCGCCCACATCTACGCGCTAGATATTAAGGAAGGAAAGTGGAGGCACACTGGACGGTACCTCAAAGAAACGAAAGGTTTCTCACAGGTCTTTCCCCTCAGTGACACCACACTCGGAATTCTTGGTGGACATCGCTACTTCGAGGGATTTGATTCACCAGTCACGACATTTGAAACTTTCTCTAAGAAATAATTTGAAAAGGGGTACCGTTATTTTGTAACGGTACTTCCTGCTTTTCCATAATTTGAAAGAACGCGCGCTGAAGGATCCTGAACATTACATCCAGGCCATTCCTTGTTCGGCATCCAGAAATCTTTAATCACTTTCGAATGACCCTTGAAATGCTTCTCAAAGATATCGCGGTAAAGAAGAGATTCTTTCGTGAACGGTGTTCCGTAAGGATATTTTTCACGGGCCTGAGTAACATCGGCATCTGAGTATTTTGAGTCTGCGAACTCTTTTAAGTAATCCACCATCGAGTGTCCAACGGCGTCTGAGAAAGCGGCCTTGTCACCCCAGAGGATTTCATCCGGGATGATCTTGGTGCCTTCAAAGGCCTTCCGGAGAAGCCATTTACCAACACCGGTCGTGTTCATTTTGATCTCAGGATTGATTTCCATGACGGTCCTGACGAAGTCAAGGTCACCGAAAGGAACGCGTGCCTCGAGTGCGTTAGCTGCTATACAGCGGTCTGCACGAAGAACGTCATACATATAGAGTTCATCAACGCGCTTTTTTGCTTCTTTCTGGAATTCAGCGGCGGTAGGAGCAAAGTCCGTATACTTGTAGCCGAAGAGTTCATCGGAGATTTCGCCGGTCAGGACCACTTTGATTTTTGTTTTTTCATGGATGTACTTACACACCAGATACATTCCGATCGAAGCGCGGATGGTGGTGATGTCCCAGGTCTCAAGATGCCAGATAAGCTTATCGAGCACTGAGAGTGTGTCGTTCTTATTGAAGTAAACTTCGTGATGATCCGTCTTGAGATAATCTGCAACGATTTTTGCAAAGCCAATATCGATCGGATTGTGATCGAGACCCACGGAAAAAGTCACGATGGGCTTTTTCAGGATCTGGTGAGCAATTCCGCAAACGAGAGAGGAATCAAGTCCTCCGGAAAGCAGAAACCCAACCGGAACATCAGCAACAAGGCGCTTCCTGACTCCTTCAATGAATTTTTCGCGGATTTCTTTCAGATGCTTATCGAGATCTTTGGGTGCATAGGTCGTCACAGTCGTGATGTCCCGGTACTGCTTGAAATGATCCCCGTCGTAACAAAATCCCGCCGGAAAATTTTCGACTTTCTCGCAGAAAGGAATGAGGACCTTGATCTCAGAAGCGAACATGATTTTTTTGTCAGCAGTATAGCCGTAGAACAGCGGGCGAATGCCAATAGGATCGCGGCCAGCGACTAATTTTTTCTTTTCGTTATCCCAGATGACGACAGCAAACTCCGCATCAAGATTCTGGCACATCTTTTCAATGCCCAGGTCTTTGTACATCGGAAGCAGGACTTCGCAGTCCGAGTGAGAAATGAAGGGATACGATTTTTCGTAATCGTGACGAAGACTCAGGTGATTATAAATTTCACCGTTACAGATAGCGATGTTGCCATTGGACTGATCAACGAAGGGCTGATGCCCCTTTTGGGTAGGATCCATAATCGCCAGACGATGAAAGCATAAAGATGCTCCGTCGGTCTTCATGACTTCAGTATCATCCGGACCGCGATGGACGAGTTTCTTGAAGGTGCTTGCGAAATCCGGAAGGGTATCAACATCTCCGGCAAAAGCGAGTAATCCACACATAAGTCTATTCCTGAGTAGCGGGACTTATCTCCCGGTATCGATAACTATCTTACCCTATGGCGAAAGTCAGTATGAGAAGGGTGAATTTTGCCTATCAAAAGGTTACAATCCAGGGACTATGAAAGTGAACCCGGAAAATTTCCAAAGGATCGTTATTCTCACAGGAGCGGGCATTTCGGCCGACTCCGGAATTTCGACATTTCGGGCGTCTTCCGGTCTTTGGGAAAAACATAGAATTGAAGACGTAGCGACTCCAGAAGCTTTTGAACGAGACCCACAGCTTGTGTGGAAATTCTATTCGATGCGAAGAATTCAGGCGGAAAAGGCCAGTCCCAATCCAGCTCATCTTGCGTTGGTGGATTTTGCCCGAAGGCATCCAGGGAAAGTGACTCTCGTGACTCAGAATGTGGATGGACTCCACGACCGTGCTGATGAAAATGAATATCTGCCCATCTTTTGCATGCACGGCACCCTCAACCAATCACGTTGTACTCATTGCGAGACCGTCTATTTTGATGATCACGCCTACTTTGACATGAATGGAAACTATGCTCCGCAGGAAACCGCTATTTGCACCAGGACAGAGCGCTCACGGGATACGTACCTTCATCATTTTAATCTCTCTTATCAAGACTTCCTTCCTCTTTCTCCCTGCTGCAAAAAGCCTCTTCGTCCGCATATCGTGTGGTTCGGCGAGGTTCCCCTGCTTATGGAAAAAATTGAAAGGGCACTTTCTCAATGTGATCTTTTCGTGAGTATCGGTACCAGTGGTCAGGTTTATCCCGCAGCAGGATTTCTGCAATTCGCAAAATCCCTTGGGGCCACAACCGTACTCTTAAATAAAGAAGGAATACCGCAGACCCCTTATGTGGATTTGGAAATCCTTGGTCGTGCCAAGGATACAGTGCCGGAATTTTTTAAGGGTGAATCTGAAATCTCTTGAAGGTGTTCTGAGCAAGTTCTTTCGCTTCTTTTCTCGCGCGCTCAAGAATATAGGGACGAGTGGCCGGTAATTCTATCTGAATGGAGTCACCAACATATTCTTTTTTCCACACGTTCATGACACGAATTGTGACAAAGTACATATGAGTTCCCGGGCGATAACCATATTCTTCAACCGCCACAAACTGGCCCTTAGAAGAAGTCCCCAGGACATCAAACTTCTGCTTATTAGAGGCCCATGCTTGTCCTCCCAGAAGGAGGCAAAATACGATCATCTTAATCATAGTATTAATGGAGCAAGCTGAGGGCCATGCGGTGGTTCTGAAATCAGGGTTTTAGGTGGATCAAACCAGCCGATCCTTGACCCCTGTCTAAAACATCAGCACTTTAAGCTGTATTTTATTGAGGAGAAAACTCCAGGGTCTCCGGAATTTTCAAGGTCCTCTGAGGGAAGATCCGGATGTTCATGATGGTTCTCATGATATCAAAGAATTCAAGATCCCCTTTGTAGAACTTCTCTCTGATCGCTGGAGACATCGAATTCAGGGATTGAAAAAATTGATAGCGCTCTCGACATGGGGTCTTTGCCTGATAGAGCATTCTGTTCACATGACGGAGCAAATTTCTTTTTGATTTTCGTTCATCACGATAAGACTTCATGACACTTTTCAATTCTCCCAGACGAAAACTCGTCTGAACCATCCGCTCTATAAGTCTCACAGCATCGGGAATGGAATCACCCGTAATATCGTGAACAAATCCATCAAGCCGGATAACTCTGCCGTCATGAAAATTATCTTCATTATGGCGTGGAATTTTTCTGAACTCAGTTTCCTTTTTTATCATTGTCTCAACCACGAACCGACGACGTTTAAGTTCTTCCAGAATATCAGTCTCCATTTCCTCATGATAAAGCTGTGGGTCAGAGGAAAAACGGACATCCTTAACCATCAAAAGTTTTTCTCCCACAGGCAGCATTTGCAGATAACGAAATCCTGCTTTCTGCTCTACGGAAGCATCCATCGTTATTGGCGTTTGAAGGCGATGGGGATGACTAAGAGAAACGAGAAGTCCCGTCGTCTTCTGATACCCAAGTGCCTTGTAGTATCCGCGCGCCATGGTATCAATCACAAAAGAGCCTTCTTTGAGTGCCTCTTCAGGAGTGATCTCTCGATTCAGAAAAACGGTATTAGATCCAAGTTTTGCTTTTGCCATCTCGTGAAACGTATCTGGCTCAAGCGTATAAAGGCGATTCGGAATTTTTCGGCGATAACGGGGAAAACTCACCTCGAACTCGGGCCAGCTCTTGGAAGAAAGTGGAGAAAGCCAGTGTAAGGCATCGGCTTCCACATCGGTCGCGTGAAAAGAAACCGGAAGTTTCTCTCCCAGCTGAGAAGAAGCTTCATAGAGCCGGAAGTTCACATGGGGAAGGCATTCCTTCATTCTCAGGGCCAGAAGGGTTCCCCAGAGTCCGCCACCGATGATGATGACTGGTTTTTCATCCATATAAAAACCTCGAATATTGTTTAAAAAGGGAAAAGGGAGATGCCGGATTTGATCCCGGCGGAGCTGTAATATAGATAGCTGAGATGAGTTTTGAATTTAATAACTTCTTACAGTATATTGATTTAAACCTAAGACCTGGAGCAACTGATGCACCCCTTCGAAACACATATCCGTAATGTTCCTGATTTTCCGAAAGCAGGAGTTATCTTCAAGGACATCACACCACTTTTGACTGAACGTTTCTCAGAAGTCATTGAAGCGATGTCACAAGGCATCGACTGGAATAATGTTGATCACGTTGTGGGAATTGAGGCCCGTGGATTTATTCTGGGTGCAGCGATGGCCCAGTTGAAAGGGAAAGGTTTCATCCCGATGAGAAAGAAGGGAAAACTTCCCCCACCGATCATCGCTGAATCCTACGCTCTGGAATACGGCACAGACACGCTCGAGATGATCGTGAATCAAAAATCTGCAAGAGTCGTGCTGGTGGATGATGTCCTTGCCACAGGTGGAACACTGAAAGCAGCGATGAAACTCTGTGAGAGAAACCAACTTCACGTCGTGAACATGAGTCTTCTGATTAACCTGACCTTTTTGAATAAGTTTAAGGAAGAGGGACTTCCGGTCGTATCTGTTCTCAATTACTGAGCGTTTTCCATGGCCCAAAATTCAAAATAGATTACACTGGTATTCATGTGGATCCTTTTTGGCCTTTTCCTTTCTCTCAGCGCTTCAGCACTTTCTTCGTTTGAAGAACTTAAAAACGTCAAAATTCTCAAAGTCCTTCCCAAAAATATCGTCCTGGTTGATCGCGGCTTAGAAGACGGACTTCTTCGTAATGACCACGTGAAATTTTCTCATGAGGCCGAAGGTTACAGTTCTCGCGCGATTTGCCTCGTCTCCAAAGCGACTACTTCATACTGGAAGCTCTACCGGATCCCGAATAGTGAAGTTTTCTCGAAAGATCTCACTTACAAAATCTCGGGCCTTGCGGATCGCGAGATTCCTTTTCAGAATGCCAAGCTCCGTGACGAAGAATTTTCATTTCCTGAGGAAAAAGTCAGAACGGATCCGGGTCCGAATCCTTTTTTAGTAAAACGTGATCTTCCGCAGAAGCTCACCGAGCGTGATCTGCTTGAAGCAGCAGGGCCTCGAGAGGAAAAACTTTTTATCGAACGCGCGATCCAGCGAGATCAGCTGAGACAGGATCTTTCTGATTACCGTTTTTCGGTTTACGCCTCACCTTTTACCAAACAATCAATTAACGACAGCGAAAGCCTTCGCTATGGATTTCGCGGGGGAAACTTCGGGTCAAAGTATCGCCTCATCACTCAATTTGAGCAGCAGCAATCAAAACTGCGCGATCCTGAGAATGACAAAACTGTTTCTACCAGAAGTACCAATGCCAATGTTCAATTCTCCGTTTACCGGCTGAAGCCCTGGCTCTCATCCTTGTCTTTGATAAATTACAATTCCACTCGCTTCAGCTCTCTTGGAACCCCAAGAGCACACTGGCAATATGGTGTTCTTGGTTTCACCTGGCATATCCTGGAATCGAAAACCTGGGAATACGTCGATCTCTCTTACGTTCCTCTCTACGACACAAGAACGACGGATATCATCAGCTCAACGGGAGTGAGAAGTACGGATAAAACCAGCGGACTTCGCCATGGTTTCCGCTTTGGCTTCCGGACACGCTTCAACGAAAAAGTATCGGTGGAAAATTTATTGTGGGTGAGACCTTATCAGGATCTGGCATCCTGGAGGGTGGAAACTAATAACCTAAACATGGTGAATGATTTCAAACTCATCTTCAATGTCATGAACAATTTATTCTTTGATTACAACCTGATCTTTCAGAAAGACAGACTCTGGAGAACTCTCTCTGGACTTCCCGAGAACAACACCATCAACGCACTCAATATGCGCTACGATTTCGATCTCTAATTCCGGGTAAAATAAGCCAGATATTCTGTATTGCCTGCTTTCCCCTCAATGGGAGAAAGAATCGTCTTGTGATGTCGCCAATGATTGGCCTCAGCAAAAGAAACAACTTCATTTAAAATCTCTTCGCGCACTTTCGGATCTTTTACTACCCCGTCTTTAGGAAGTCTCTCAAGACCGGCCTCAAACTGAGGCTTAATGAGGGCGAGAAGAAAGCCATGGGGCCTGATGAGTTTCTCTAGAGCTGAAAGAACTTTGGTAATGGAAATGAAAGAAAGATCCATCACGGCACCGTCAGCAAGATCAGGAAGAGCATTCACATCTTTGATGTTGGTTCCTTCCATATTCACCACGCGAAGATCATTTTTGATCTTTTCTGCGAGCTGGTCGCGGCCGACATCAATCGCGTAAACTTTTTTTGCTCCATGCTGGAGAAGAATTTCGGTAAAGCCTCCGGTACTAGCACCAACATCGAGACAAACGAGATCTTTGACATCAACTGAGAATTCTTCCAGTGCCTTTTTGAGCTTGAACGCCCCTCTTCCCACATAGAGATCACCTGTCACTTGAATGTCACTTGAGGGATCGACGGCTTCACTCGCTTTTATGATCACATTGCCATTAACAGTGACGTCGCCCTTCTCGATCAGGCTTTTCGCTTGTGATCGGCTGCTGACGATTCCCAGATCTGCCATGACCTTATCGAGACGCTCTTTCACAATGTGACTTCGCCATCGAAGCAGAAAGTGATTTCGCCTGAGTAATAAATCTTCTTATCCACAGTGACCGTTTGTTTTCCACCGAGTGTGTGAAGAGAGATGTCACCGTTCCAACCAAGCCAGTGGGAAAGAGCGAGCCCCGTGGCGGTTAGTCCAGTTCCGCAGGAATGCGTTTCATCCTCAACTCCTCTCTCATAAGTGCGGACGTAAGCACTTTGAGACTCTGACAGGAGTTCTACAAAGCTGACGTTAGTGCCTTTAGGGAATTTTTTATGAAAACGATAAATCGGTGCAATTTTTTTTATATCAATCTTCCGGATGTCTTTACCGAGGAAAACCAGATGGGGTACGCCAGTGTTCACATAAAACTTCTTCTCAAAATCATTAAAGTCAGAAAGGTCGATCGCATTCTGGTCTGTGATTCCACTCATCTCAATGGTGAATGATCCATTTTTCTTCAGGACCTCATACGTGTTGTTCATGGTTTTGATGAAATATGAATTTTTCTGAGGTTGAGATTTTCTATCCAGCCAGGCCGCGAGACAACGAAGGCCATTCGCGCACATCTCCGCTTCACCACCATCGGCATTGAAAATTCTCATTGTGGCATCTACACCTGATGCCTGCCCTATGAGCAGAACGCCATCAGCGCCGACACCAAAGTGACGATGACATAAACGCTCGATAAATTTCGGGGAAAGTTTTACTCCGGTGGATTCATCGAAAATAATAAAATCGTTTCCGTTACCGGAGAGCTTGGAGAACGCGTATTTCATGTCTATTCATCACCATGAATGATGCGCCCGAAAATACCCATGACACGACGTTTCGCGCGCTCTAATCCGCCATCTTGTACTGGGGCCGGAACTTCCTGAACCGCAACCGCGGCATCTTCCCAGATGTGATCCAGGTTCTTCGTCGAAGTTAAACGCTTGAAAAATTCTGCAGTCTTTGGAATATCACGTTCCATTTGTTCCCGCGTTTCTGCGCATCCATGATAGTTGGCAAAAAGCTCAGCAAAGCCTTCTTCGATATTGTCCGTACAATAAGCTCCACAGATAACCAAAAGATAATTTGTCGTAGCTGGTTCTTCCGCCAGAAGATCAGACCAGACAGATGAACGAGAAATTCCATGAAGATCACGAATGGAATCCAGACTATGCCCATGTTCATGGAGAAACATATCTGCCGAACCATGATGATTATAAAGATGATTGATTACAATTCTTGTAGGACTTTTGGCATAACCTCTGGCCGTTGAACCCCCGCCTCCAGGAACGTTGTCCCACGATCTGCCATCGAAGGTATTCACGAAAGAAGCATCCCATGTCGGATCAACCGTCACACCGGTTCCCTCCATGATGTGAATTTTATTTCCTGCCTGAATCAGCTCACGATGAAGAGATGCAGGGAATTTTTCAAACTCATTTTTAAATTGTTCAATGAAGTTAAGTGATAACGAAGTTTGGGGGATGATTTTATTTACTGTGAAAAATGCCTGGTAATCAATAAGTGTCTTTCCTTCAGGCACAACATCAGAAGTTGGAGCGCATCTCAGCCTCTCTACCGCGAGAGCGGATGACGAAAGAGTGATGATAAAAAGCGGAATGAAGATTTTTGTAATCATGGACAAATTCTAGTCTTCCCCTCTGGGAAGGGGGGGAAATGGAAAAGATTATAGGCCGTAAAAGGTTTTGGCAGCGTTTTCACGCTCGTCATTTAAGACGGTTACGCCCTGAAACAAAGGTTTCATCCTTGGCAGAGAGAGGCCTTAATAGTAAATTAGAGGTCTTCTTCGTGGGATTATAGCTCAATTGGTTAGAGCTCCCGGCTCATAACCGGGTGGTTGCAGGTTCAAGTCCTGCTGGTCCCACCACTTAATTTCTATAATAATCAATTTTCAGTTTATTTGATTCCGAAGCATACGCCTCCAGTGACTCAATCGCATTCCGGAAAACTTTTTTCACACTCTCGAAATGGCCATCAGAGGTCGGTACCTGAAAATCCATGCGAAGAAGAGTATTGCGCGCGAGTGTCTGGATATTCTCACGTTGAGCAGGATCAAACGCCACAGTTTCAGCGATCTCATCGCGAATAATGTAATCATGCATTTTATCATGAAACTCAAGATAGAGACTGACAAAGCTTTTGAGATCCCGGGCCATCACGACTCGCCATGGTTTCGCCAAATCCGAATCTGAAAGGATTCTCGTTCTCATCTGGATTTGCTCATTCTCAACCAGAGAAGTGATGTAACCACCTAAGGCCAGCGGAAAAATACCTTTTTTAAAAGTATAACTTTCATAATTTTTTAACTTTCTGAAAACGGGCTCAAGCTCAGACAGCTGCTCGGAGCATTTTTCACTCTCGATATTCTTGAGATTTACATAGAAGAAGTTATGTTTATCAACACTCTCTTCGTACTGGATGATTTGACCAGTTTCGCAGATTTTTTCTGTAGTAAAATTCGACATCACTTTGGAAAGCTGTCCGACCATGCTGGGCGTATCAATGAGTAAAAGATCGGAACCGAGAGAGCTGAGCTTCTTCAGGTCATCTGATACTTTACCAGCATCACCTACCAGAAAATCTGAAGCGATGAGGAATCTTAAACTGTAATCCAGTTCGGTTACTTTAAAATCAATTCTTGGTAAAAGTGTATCCTCAGCAGATCTTCTGAATTTCTCAATTGCCGCTGGCATTTCGCTGAGTGAAATCTCGTTACTTTCTAACGTGCTGTTAAGCTTCTCTGACTTAGAAATCTCTTTCTGCCAGGGATGGCAGGATACAGCCAGGAAGGTAATAAGAAGAAGGAGGGGCCGATGCATGGATTAAGTCTAATAGAAGGAATTTCTGGGAGGAGCGAATCTGTAAATTATACAGGAGTGTCTAACCGGGCCAAGTCTTGGATTAAAGAAGTTTCCAGTCCACTGTCTTAAGTCCTGAAGCACTTAAATAATGATTGGCCTTAGAGAAAGGCCTTGAACCAAAAAAACCCCGATACGATGAAAGTGGAGACGGATGCGGAGATAGAATCAAATGATGTTGTTTGGTATCAACCTTTGAAGCTTTTTTCTGTGAGGGCAAACCCCAGAGAATGAACACAAGATTCTCTTTTTTTTCAGAAAGCACTTCGATCACCCTGTCTGTGAAAATTTCCCAACCTTCACCATGATGGCTTCCCGCTTCGCCTTTTCTGACTGTAAGAACAGTATTGAGAAGAAGGACGCCACTCTTCGCCCATTCTTCCAGATTCCCATGGGCGGGAATGTTGAGCTTCAGATCAGAGGATAATTCTTTGTAGATGTTCACCAGAGATGGTGGTGGCCTGATACCTTTTTTCACCGAAAATGCGAGTCCATGCGCCTGACCTTCACCATGATAGGGATCCTGCCCAAGGATAACGACTTTAACTTTTTCAAAGGGAGTGAGTTCAAAAGCGGTGAAGACTTCACTCTCCGGAGGGTAGACTTCATGATCGGCCCGCTCCTTCTTCAAAAAACTCTGCAGTTCTTTGTAGTAGGGCTTAGCAGATTCTTCTTCAATTAAATGTTTCCAGGAATATGGCATAAAAAAGAAAGGGGCCCTGCGGCCCCTAATTTAAATTTAAAGCTTAATACGGAATCCACCGTGGTGTTTTTTCTTCTTCTTCTCAACTGGTGCAACTGGAGCAGCTGTCGTCGCGACCTTCGCGTTTCTTACGTCTTCAAGATACTTTTCCTGCATGTCGATTTCAGTCTTCATGAGGTTAAGATAGTCTCTTTTGGCCTGAAGCTCTTGCTCAGTCGTCGTAATTTTTTCTTCCTTCGCGGCAGTTGGCAGTCCATTTGCCATCGCCTTTCTATCTGCATCGTAAGTTTCTTTCACTGTTTCAAGATATGTATCGAGGCAGTAACGACGATCTAGATTTTTTTTCTGCTTGAGACAATCCTGAGGATTGGTCGCAGCCGAAAGCGCAAATGATAGTGTAAGAAGACTGGTAGCGATAAAGAATTTCATCGATGACTCCTGGAAATAAATGTGTAGGGAAATCTTAGGTAAAATGACGGGACTAGTGAAGCCCTGTAAGGAGATGTATGAGCATAGTTTCAAGCCTTAAGTGCTCAGGATTAACGCTTTGAACTTATGGTGATCTCATGTTCCATGGCCGCGAGGGTTACTGCTTGAATGAGTAAGTCTCACAAGCAAATAGCTTGGTTAAACACATGGAGGTTTTATGAAAAGATTAATTTGGACATCACTGGTGGTAGTGGCATTTGCCCTTCCTGCTATCGCTGACACGATGTCATCAACACCAAAATCAAAAATGGGAACTGATGCCAGCACAGGTTCTGCTGCAGGCATGGGTACGCGACCTTCCAGCTCTTTAGACGACGCTCAGATGCAGCAGGGTAAATCCAAAACTCATAGTTCGAGCTCGAGTATGAGTTCAGGTTCAACAATGGAGTCACCTAAATCGTCACAGATGGGTACTGGTTCCGGAACTATGGATACCTCATCAGGTTCAGGCACAACAACAGATGACGAAGAAGAAGAACTCGAAGAGTAATTTTCAGAGGAACGGGAAACCTAGCGTTTCTTGTTCCTCTTTCTTTCAACTCTTCTTTCCACTTTCATCTGGCGACGTTTTTCCATATTCTCAACTTTTAATCCAGCCTTTGCTCTTTTCTTTGCCATGAATCCGGCCTTTCTCTCATCTTTCCAGAGTCGACGGACTTCCTGTCTTTGTAGGAACCGGCTTTCTTTCAGGCGTTCTCGAAAGGCCCGTCGATTAAACCTCTTTTCTTTCCTATCAAACTTAAAACCCTGATTGGGTTTCACAATCTCCGGAACAAAAGTCTGAACATAAGGTGAGGAAACCTGAACTTCACCTTCGAACACATCAAGTTCAGCATCATCGTCTGAAGATGAAACTTCGTATTCAGTCCCGCGCACAGCGAATGCGACTCCATTGGCCTCCACTTTTTGCTGAACTTCTTCATTCTCATCACGAGTCACCTGGATGCGGATGAGCCCTTTTACAAGATCCACAACGGAATCCGTTTTCTCGGTTGATCCAGCTTCATCAACCATATGACTGGAGATTTTTAATTCAGATGCCATGGCGATGCTCATCTGAATCTTTGGATAAAGAACCAGCACCACGAGTGAGTTTTCGGTATGGATGTCGTCGCCGACTTCCAAAAGAGTCCCTGGCGTCAGGGCGATCTTTTGAGTATCACGGGAGAGATAAGCGTCCTGGTTACCTTTAATTGAGAGGATTTCGCCCACTTCAGCATAAGCAAAACCGATAAGAGACAAACTCAGACACAGTAAGCGAATAAACATATTTACCTCAATGAAAAAGTTCAAAAAAATTCGGATAAGATTTGGCAATGGATTCCGGACGGTCAATGGTTCCACCATTATGATGGCGCAAGAAGAGTGCGGCCGTCATCACGATCCTGTGATCATCGGGTAGCTCGAGGGATTTCTCACCCACTAATTTTGAATGGCCCTCAATCGCGAGAACATCGCCTCTGACTTCAAACTTTCTTTCGAAAACTTCGAGAAGTTTGCACATTTCTTCAAGACGATTACTTTCTTTGTGAATCAGATTCGATAGACCAGTCAGTTCATGCCTTCCTTCCAGATGAGCGGCAAGATAAACCATCGCAGGAAAGAGATCGAGGCAATCGTTCATGCTCAATCGGATAGGTCTGGAAGATAGTATTGGGGAAATCCTGATTCCCTCATCAGAAACTTTTACAACCGAAAGCTCTTTCAGTACCTGAAGAAATTTTGCATCTGCCTGAAAGGGATCATCGTGAAGACCGGGAAAGAAAATGTCCTGATGAAGGGCCGCAAATGCCAAAGGATAACTGGCGCTGCTCCAGTCCGCTGGGACTTCATAAACGCTATTTCCTGAAATGGATTTCTTAAGTGGAGCATTCATCTTCCAATAGCTTTCAGAACTTTCCAGGTTAAGAGGAATGACAACTCCGTCTTCAAAAATGAGATCGAATGCCGTGGCGAATTGAGTGGTCCTGAGACAATCAACGGGTAAACTTTTCGGTTTTAAGAGTGGTCCTTGAACCGTAAGGAGATCATGGTCCAGCGAAGACGAAACTTTGAGCTCTTTGCATATTGAAATAAACTCATCCCACGGGCGATCTTTGAGTCTTTTCCCTAATCGCAGAGAATGTTTCTTTTTTCCCAGAGTAAGAAGGGCGGCCATGAATCTGCCCGTCGTTCCGCCCTCGCCTATCTCAAGAATTCCATTTTGGTTTTCACAGGCAGGAAACGAGTTCATCACAGCCACAGCATTTCCAGTTCTTTGAATAACCAGTCCAGCTTTCTTTAGGGCACTGATCAGATTTGTGACATCCGTTGCTTCGGGAAGATTCTTAATTTCTCTTTTCTCTGGATTTATTGAAGCAAGAATAAGGGC
Source organism: Bacteriovoracaceae bacterium (assembly GCA_046593575.1). Taxonomy (GTDB): domain Bacteria; phylum Bdellovibrionota; class Bacteriovoracia; order Bacteriovoracales; family Bacteriovoracaceae; genus Peredibacter. The sequence goes on along the minus strand of JBKJNQ010000014.1, from coordinate 7,836 downwards.
ACGATTGGCGTAAGACTTCGAAGCAGGAATATGGACTGTTGCGGGGAGTCCGCCTTTTTTAATTTTCAAAGTCTTCATAGGTTTTGAGAAGACTCTTCAATTCAGCAAGAGAGATGTCCTGAGTTGTCGGTTGACCGGGTGAATCTGCCATCACCAGGCGGATCTTGTCGCCGGAGCGTTTTTTATCTTTTTGCAGATAATCTATAAATTGTTTTTTATCAAAATGAGGGTAGGCCTTTAGTTCCAGCTTATCTACCGGAAGGTCAAGAGCAGAGACCAGTTTGTTCCATAAGGTGAACGATTCATCTTTCTTCAAAATTCTAAACAGATATTTCATGCCCATCGCGACGGCGAGGCCATGTGGGATTTTCAGTGTGGATTCGAAGGCATGCCCCAGAGTGTGTCCAAGGTTCAGGAAAATTCTATCGCCCTTCTCCTTAAAATCGCGTTCCACAATTTCCATCTTGAACTGAGCACAGGCATGGATGATGTTTTCCAGCGGTGCTTTCTGAGAGACTAGTTCGAAGATTTTCTTTGAAAGAAAACTGTATTTTAGGATTTCCCCTTTACCCGACTGGATATTTTCTTCATCCAGTGTCGCAAGAAAATCTGAGCAGAGATAAATTTTTTCAGGAAGGTGAAATGCTCCCGCGAGATTCTTTCCTGAAGCTGTATTGATAGCGACTTTCCCACCTAGGGAACCATCAACCATCGCAAGAAGTGTTGTGGGAACGACGATCCATCTCACTCCACGTAAAATTGTCGCTGCGACGAATCCACCGAGGTCACTGGTTGCTCCACCACCAAAAACATAAAGAGTAGAATCACGGTGAATGCCATTTTCCAGATAAAAATCCAGCGCCCTCGAATAGGTGGTAAGATTTTTCTCGCCTTCAGGATCATTCAACCAGAAGACTTTCGGTGAAAACTGAATCCACTGTGGGAGATGATTTTTTATCTTATGATCGGCCATAGCAAAGAACTCGCCCTCCTGAAGGGCATCCAGTTCCTTGTAGAGATCCATTTTATTGATGTAGATTAATGAGGAAAGCATAATGAATCATAGCAGACAGATGGGGAGAAAATGAAGTGAGCGATGAGTGGTTTTCGAGATTAAAAGAATATGATTCCCTTTCTAAGGCGAGAGCGCGCCTTATTTTGTCCGGTAAAGACCAGGAAGGGAGACTAGAAACCCTCAGAAAAAGACAGGCCGATTCCATGGCGCAGCTCGCGGGCCTAAAATCCAGCTACATCCACCTTCAGCAGTCCTTACATGAAATCGAACAAAAAATAAAAGTCCAGAATGAGCAACGAAGTCGTTCGATTGATCAGGGCGGATCCGAAGAAAAGCTCAGGGCCTATAATAAGGAAATTTCTTCACTTGAAGAGAAAGGCTTCTCTTTTCTCGAGGATCTCGATGTCAATGAAACGGAAAGAGCTGATTTGCAGGGCTTCTTGAATGGTTTAGAAAAAACCATGATCGAAATTGCGGGTGAAGTGAAAGAAGAAACTGCAAAGTTTCAGAACGAAATTGAACAACTCGATTTACGTCTGAATTCTTTGACTGAGGCACTACCTGCTGAATACCGCGATCTTCTCATGAGAACTCTGAAGAAGAACCTTGCCTTGGGTCCCTTTACACGCGTAGAAAATGGAAGTTGTTTTTTTTGCCGGGCAAATATCTCGCGGAACGAAGAATCTGAAGTCGAGATGCAGAAGATTCTTAAAACCTGCTCTCAATGTGGTCGAATTTTCATTCCTTACGGGACATAAAAAAGGGCCCGCAAGCGGACCCTTTCTGAAAATACTTTTTAAAATTCTTAGAAAGGCTGAACGTTCGACGTGAGAACGAGAACGTAAGGACTTTGTGGAATCTGATTATTCTGAGGGTACTGAGATTGTGGGTACTGAGAACCTTGAGTCTGCATGAGGTAACCCACAATACGAACGTTGAACTTCACGATACCTGCCGCCTGATAGGCCGGACGGTAAGCATATTGATTCATCTGTATCTGCTGATAAGCATATGAAAGATACTGTGTCCCGAGCTGGATCTGAGGTTGTGGGGCCTGATAACCGTAACCAACCTGACCGCCGACTTGACCAGTTACACCTTGAACACCGTAAATAGTCTGGTTCGGTGTGTACTGTCTTCCGCCGAGTTCAACCACTCCAGTTTGAGGATTGAAGAGCGCGTTCTGGGTAGTCACCACAGGAGGCTGGCCATTTGAAGTGAAGGGATTGTACACAGCGAGATTATCACTCTTGCCGCCGCCTTTCTTACCGCCACATGAAACGTTCACGAGTAGCGATAATAAAACAACAACTGTACCGATCATTTTCATAGATCCCCCTAAGGTTATGTCTCCTTTTCGGTACCTTAGTGAAATACTTGAGGGGCTTCATAGAATCTGTTGAATTTTCACCTAAGTGCCGGCTATTATGCGCTACCGAGATCAGGGGATTATCGCCGCCGTAAGGGGGAGGAAAGTCCGGGCACCATAGGACATCGTAGCGGGTAACGCCCGTCCGCCGTGAGGCGAGGACAAGTGCAACAGAAAGTATGTATGGCTTGAGGGAAACCGAGAGTGCGTAGTGAAACCAGGTAAACTCTACGAGGTGCAAACCCATGTAGGTGAACGTTGAAGCGGTCCGCTGAGTTCACGGGTAGGGTGCTTGAGGCCATGGGCAATCATGGTCCTAGAAGAATGATAGTCGAATACAGAACCCGGCTTATTCCTGATCTCGGTTTTTTTCAGCAGAATAAGGTGTCCAATTTCTGGTCACCCCTTCACTTTTTTACAACCCAATCCCACAAAATTGTCCGCTACCGTAAAATGCATCCAAAGAGGTATTTTATGAAAGCTTTGTTTATCATGACTTTGTTCCTTCTCTCTCTCAGTGGCCATGCTACGGATTGGTATACTCACGATGCTGCAGACCCACGCGTCTGTGGAAATAATTCGAGCTGCACGAAGGGCATTTTTTCATTCGTTAATATTGGTGAATATTTCGCAAGAGGTGTTTCAACCAGAAGCTGCGAAGCTGCCATTGTCCGCGCGGAAGAAACCTTCAGACGAGCTTTCGGAAACGTGGATGACTGTGGGCTTTACAGCGGTCCCTCTCTCAAAGACTGGGCTTGTACTCGCCAAAATGGAAAAATTACTGCTTGGATTCATTGTAATCCTAATTCTGGATCAAATGAAACTTCACGCACTCAGCGTCGTAGCTGTGTGCTCGGTGGGGTCTGGATCTGCGGTCGTTAAAAATTAAATTAAGTTAGAATTGAAAAGGCCTTCGCAAGAGGGCCTTTTTTATTTGAGCATCCGTGTTAGGTGAACACTTATACCAGGTTCAATAACTTAAGTCCTTTAAGTGTCGTGGTACTGAAATTTGATTCTGTTTTGTGCAGATCTTTCCAGACAAGTTTACGAACGAATCCCCATTTTTTCACTTGGGTTTCATCGCTCATCACCAATCTATTGGAGATTTTGTATTTCGTAATGCCGGTCTTCAGTAGAATTTTCTCGCCGGTAATTTTCCCTGTAACCTTCGGGTATTGAGAAAGTTTTGCGTCGGTCGACGTGACAATAAAAGTGGGAACTTCAAATTGACCAACGAGCCACTCCCCCTCTTCTTTCTCGTACACCAGAAGTTTTCCTTTCTTCACCACATACGCGCGAAGAAGTGTCAGTTCATGTTCCTGGGCCTTCTTCTTTTCACCCGTATCGAGAGGGAATTTCATCGGCTCGCCAGAAAGGTAAGCTTCACAGTTTTTTTTCAGCGGACAGAGTTCGCAGTTGGCCTTACGGGCCTGGCAATAGGTTCTTCCCAAATCCATCAGCGCTTCGTTCAGCGCCCGGAATGAATATTTACCGGTAAAGATCTTATTTTCTATAAAAAGCTTTCCGATTTCTTTCTGAAGCTTAAGTCCCTTGGGAAGCGAGATTCCATAGAGTCTGGCGATCACTCTTTCGAGATTAGCATCTACTGCCAGGGCCCGCTTATCCATGCCGATAGCAACGAGGGCGTTGGATGTATACGGACCAATTCCCGAGATTTCCTGAAGATGATCGAGATCCGAGGGGAAAACTCCTCCGTGCTCAGAAGCAATCGCTTCCGCAATTTTTTTCAGGCTTCTTGCGCGCCGATAGTAACCAAGTCCTTTCCAAGCTACGAGCAGTTCACTCTCCGATGCGTTCGCCAGAGACTCCAGATCGGGAAAAGTTTTTAAAAATCGTTCGTAATGATTTTTGACAGTTCCGACGGTGGTTTGCTGAAGCATGATCTCAGAAACTAGAGTGCGGTAGAGCGAGCGATTTTTTCTCCACGGTAGTGATGAAAACTCTGATTGTGACCAGGTAAGAAGTGATTTTACGTCCATGAACGGATTGTGCAATTATCGGCAGGATTTTTCAAGGTCGTCGACGAGATTCATGAGATCGGCTGCTTTCAAGGCATCTTTGTCGCCACGGAATGTTCCGTGCTTACTCTCAATGTAATCCGAGAAATCTTTGTGGAACTCATAGATATCAGTGATTATCACGAGCTTCTTGGCAGTCGAGCGTTCAATCCAGTCCATAAGTTTCTTATAATCATTGAGTCCCTGATTATTACAAAGGGAATCCATCGTTCCGGCCTGTTTGATTGTCACGTCAAACATCATCACGTTCACTTTCTGGTTGAAACCGCAGGTCGAATCCAGTCTCTTCACGAGTGATTTCCGGTAACAACCGCCGCTGCTATCGATGAAATCGAATTCTTTAACAGAAGAACTCGTATCAATCCAAAGATCGAGCTTGGGTTCAAACTTCGCAGTCTTGAGAGCTTTCCCGCAGAAAATATCAAAGTAGTTATTGGGATCACAGTTGATAAGATCGCGATCCAGTGATTTTGCAGAAGGAATAGAAGGTGCTTTGTGAGTTTCGAGTTTGCCTTCCTCGTCTTTGACAACATCCACATCAAGCTCGCCCTTCTTATAAAGCCCATACTGAGGATCAAAACAAAAATCCCCCATCTCCTGGCATTCCACTTCCGCAGTCTTCTTGTAATAGACATATTGAGGACGATCGAGAAGTTTCTGGACCTCAGTGACTTTCGCATTAGAGAGAAACCAAACTTCAATTGAGCCTGGAGCTGCCTGCGCGGCAAAAGAAATTAAAGCGAGAACCACAAATCCGATCATCTAAAATTCCACATTCCTTGAACGGAAGTAACGGAAGATTGCGTCTCCCAAATCAACAATCAAATCCCTGTCAGAAACCTCGAGATTTAAAAAGTCTGTGAGATAAGCTTTCTGCCGGGGAGAAAGTGTTTCAAGCTTCTCCCTGATGGTGATCTCAGTTTTCTGTGAACCTCCGAGAATATTTTCTCCGAAAGACACATTCTGTTTTTTTCCACCCACATTGATCGTTGCCTGCGTTCTCTGCTTAGCATCCGTTCCTTTGTAGGAATCATCACCTGGTAGCTGTTCGGATGTTTTCTGCTCTTTATAAAATTGCACGAGTCGCTTGAAGGTTTCAGTGGACTCTTCTTCCACTCCATCAATAATTTCGTGCAAAGGGATACTGAGTGTCGCAATGATATTTGCAACGAGTTGCTCATCGACATTGGAAGTTTTTAAATTGAGAAAACGAGACATGGTGGAGATCCCCACATTCATCTGTTCTGATAAATCTTTCTGAGTCAGACCGCCTCTTAACTGCATGTACTTGCGGACAACAGCGAGGAAGTTTTCAAGAAAGTCTGGATTAAAGCGGATCATGTTCCACCCCCTTGATTTCCTTGTCGGATTGCAAAATAGTTTCTTTATGCAATTTTATGTCTTGACGCAAATTGTCAAATGCAATACTATTACAGTCAGGAATGAGACACACAGTCTCGCAAGTCGGAGGGGACCATGATCACACAAACATTTGAAAAGACTCAAATCGAATCCTCGGAAAGCTATCAGATGATCAAGGATGAACACTTGGCCTTCCTCGTCGTCGCCCACCAAATCCTGGCCGGCTCACGCGTTTCTCTGAGCACCTACCGGCAAGTGGTTTTCTCCGACTGCACCTTTTACGCTACATCATTTCAGGGTGTTACCTTCGAAAACTGTGTCTTTGAGAATTGCAACTTTGAATTCAGTCACTTGCGTAACTGCAAGTTCAAGAATTGCAGCTTTAAAGAGTGCAAGTGGGTTGCAGCTTCGGTTTTCGCCTGCACTTTTGAAGATTGCGTCCTCGAGGCGGGAATTGAGTCTCTGACCTATGGAAACCAGAACCAAGTCTTTTATATGTGCGATTCGCACACCACAGATATCTACATTGAACAGCTTCTTGCCGCTTAGTTTTAACAAAGGAATGAGATGAACACAGGATTTTACGCTTTCACGGTTTTCCTGAATGTGATCGGTTTGGCTGCCCTCATTCAGGCCTACGGAGGATAGCCAGTTTTAGTCCCTACCCAGACAGGGCCCCTGATCAGTCGATTGATCGGGGGTTTTGTTTATTAGACTAGCCCTTAATCACTTTCGTTTTCGGTGGGATATTGAAGATAAAGTGAGAAGAAGGAAAAGTGGCCCCTTCTTTTAATTCCAGAAAACGAAGCTTCTGAACTTTTCCATTGGCATCTTTCAGGTCAATCGACTCAATATCTTTTAACGTCACATCTTTAAAGGCCTTATTGGCGTGGAGAACAACTTCCTGAAAGCTGAATTCTTTCTTACCGGCTTCATTGAATGTCAGAGTCATGTCGTTGGCGTTAGCTTTTGAACTGAAATACTTCGAATTCTCAAAACCATCTTTCATGGAATCAAGAAACTTGATCACAGGATGAGAGCTGCTTTTCTGAATGGAGACCTGAGACTCTTCCTTGGGATTGAATGCCGGCTGGTAATACCAGGTCGTTGTCTTATTGGTGACCAGTGTCAGCTTAGGCTCAGACTTCACATCAAGCCGGACATTGCTGGGATATTTATAATCAAGAGTCCCCTCTTGTTTCTTCGTCCCCCCAATCGCTGATTGCCATGAATTTTCATAACGAGCGCTGAAAGACTGAGGAATTAATCCTGCAAAAGAAGAGAAAGTTCCCAAAGACAGAATCGAAATAAGAATAAGTTTCATGAGGTCCTTGAAAAAGAGAAAAGGGGAAAGCTTCCTCATCCTGGAGTTAACTTTTCCCCTGTCCACAAACCACTAATGGAGTTGTACCGAGACTGCCTTAGAGACGCCCGGCTCCTGCATGGTTACACCGTAAAGAGTGTCGTTAAGTTCCATCGTCTTCTTGTTGTGAGTAATCAGAATGAACTGAGACTCTGAGCTCATCTCACGAAGAAGCTCATTAAAGCGGCCCACGTTAGCATCATCCAGAGGAGCATCAACCTCATCCAGAAGACAAAACGGAGACGGCTTCACAAGGAAGATAGAGAAGATGAGGGATACTGCTGTCATCGCCTTCTCACCACCAGACATCAGAGTGATCGACTGCATCTTCTTGCCCGGAGGCTTAGCAATGATGTCGACACCACAGTCGATAGAATCAAGATCCCCGGTCACTTCAAGCTTCGCCTCACCACCACCAAAGATAATCGGGAAGACTTTCGAGAAACGCTCATTCACTTCAGTGAAAGCTTCCTTGAAACGTTCTTTCGATTTCTCGTCGATGTGCTGAATCGCAGTCTGGAGATCGGTGAGTGATCTCTTAAGTTCTTCTTCCTGAGTTTTCAGGAAGTCGTGGCGGAGTTTCTGGCGGTCATAATCTTCAATCGCCTGCCAGTTAATTTCACCAAGTCGATTAAACTCGGTTTTATAATCTTTGAACTTATCTTTGGCTTCCTTAATCTGACCAGGG
>JBKJNQ010000088.1:0-2512 GCA_046593575.1 Bacteriovoracaceae bacterium | reverse complement strand
CAAAAGGAGAGGTGGTCTGCTAACCAATGTGTTGTTGGTATCATCCCAGGTGATGCCGACTGATTCGAGAAGGCGCATGTTCTGGTTTCGCATGAGGGGCATGATGCCGTTTTCCCAGATGCTTCCGGGAGCATCGAACTTGGTTAATTTGAATCCCATATCAGGGCCTGCATTGAAGTCCCCGCCTGTAACGAAGTAAGTCGACTTCGGTTTCAGTGTTTCTATCGCCTGACCTAATTCCTGGAAGTGACGGCGATGCTCTTCGCTGAAACCCTCGGCATCACTGTAGCCAGTGTGGACATTGATTACCCCGAGAGTTTTTCCTTCACCAAGATCAAGTTGAGCATACGTGATGCCCTTTTCAGCGTATTTATCCCGCGAGAACGGTATAAATTTGAATTCAAGTGAGGGGAGATTCGTGATGATGAGATCGCCCCTGTTTTTTACAAACTTATGCTCTGTCGGAAATATGGTAAACCCTTTCTCCAAGGCCGCTTTCTTCAGCGCTGTAAAATTTCGTTTAGTCCACGACTCCTGAATCAAAAGGACAAAACTTTTCTCTGCATAGATCGGAGATTCAGGATCTTTAAATATGGCATCGATCTGAAGCGGAACTCTTCTCTTTGTACAGGCCACGAGATCAAAACCATTTTTCTTCAGCTGGGCCATGTTGTAAGTCGTCACCGCGACCTCTGCGAGAGCAGTCGAAATTTGAAGTGAGAAAATGAAGAGTGCAGTTAAAATTTTCATTGGGTTTTACTGGAGTCTCCGCTGGAGTTCGACAAAGCTTTTTGTTTGGGTTGAACTGATCCGCGAGCGCGCGATTCCCTTAACAAGTCCCGGAACCTTTGCTCCGCGGATGTAGGCGATAGTTTGAGAATAGGTGACATTGTTTTTTTGAACGAAGGTCATAAAAATGCTTCGGAAGTAGACTGGCGCTGAGGCCACACTCACGGGGGCGTTGGTCACGTTCTGAGTAAACATCCAGGCAAGGTCACCTGATTTATCTGATGCCGTAATAAAGCAGTACTGTGAATCACCCAACGCCGTAACACTTGTATGGTCACACGTGAGATTTCCCTGGGTGCGTGAGCTCTTGAGTTCCGAAACCACGCTCAACTGAAACGCAGGCTCTTTTACTAGCTCGAGTGCCCTCGCCGCGACATTTCCATTGAGACAACCGAGTGCTTCGATTCTGATCATGCCGGTTTCAAAATCATCAATAGTGTCCGCGTCTGCAGCTGTATGACCGGCAGAACCGACAGCTTCACCGGCCTTGAGGAATGTGACTTTGGTCGAGGGAGTGCAGCCGCTGCCATTGCTCACGCTCCGGAGATGCGCTTGTTTTTCGGCCAGGATCTTTCGCTTCATCTGCGCAGGGAACGACTGAATATAAGAGTCGGGAAGCATAGAACCATTCAATGAGAACTTGCGAAGCTCGACTCCCACTCTGTTGTCATGAGGCACGGAGAAGGATTGAGCGTACGAGAAAAGAGGAAAAATTAAAACGAGGAGAAACGAGTTTTTCATCCTCCCATAATAAATGAAACCCACGCAAGCGCGGGTTCCCGAGGTCTTCATTATAGGGGGTGTCTAAAGTTTAGTCGGCCTTAAGGCTTCCGGTGCGGTGATTGAAGTTCACTTCGCAGCTGTATTTCTCTTTCTCGTCGGCCTTATCACTCACGATGTGCTTACATTCAACACCTTCGCCGTTTTTACTGTTAGAGTCTGAACCTTTGCCACCGATTCTATTTTCTGGAATGGCCATGACTGAGTAGAGTGCCTTGGCGTCCATCCCTTCAAACTTGATCTTGCCCTTGCGGCCAAACATACGTAGTTCAAGATTTTCTCCGTTATAGGGGAGAATGATTTTTGGGGCCTGGTCTGCTTCTGAAGTTTTCGTATTTTCTTTCACATCGCCATTTTTATAATCGATATAAATCCAGCACGTATCCTGGCGGCACATGACGTGCTTTCCGATTTTTGCTTCGATATCTCCGTTTAAAAACTGAGAATTCATCCGAATGGTCGTAAGGGCCATGTGCTTATGAAGTTTCTCTGCGTCCTTCCCTTTAATCCGGATCATCCCGAGGTGACGTGAAGAATGATGATTCAAAACGAGAATTTCGCCGTTGTAGTTTCTTTCAAGTTCAAACGGACCATCAGTTTGTTCCTGGGGAGTTCCTGAATTGAGAGGATCTGCAATGTCGACGATAGGACGCGGATCCATGATGGGATTCGGACCATTGTTACTCTTAGAAGTTGATGACTGCTTACTGCAAGCAAAAACCAAAACTAAAAGAAAGAGACTGGCGTATTTCATAGTGACTCCGTTTGGAGCGAACTATAGCAAAGAAGTGAAGGGGAATTTCAGGACGTGTAATTATTACCGGAATTTAGAAATTCTAAAGACAATCAGCCATTGTTTCCGATCGCCTCAACCGGACAAGCGGCCATCGCATTCTCGGCTTCTTTGAATTCTTCAGGAGTTTTCGGCTGGAGGGCGACGAAG
>JBKJNQ010000209.1:0-18738 GCA_046593575.1 Bacteriovoracaceae bacterium | reverse complement strand
GAGGCGAGTTCCATCGTCTGGTCTGCAGCTGTCACCTGCTCATCTTCTGAAAGATCATCATCGGAAAGAGTCGCCATGAGTTCGGCGGTGAGAGTATTTACAAATTCGAGGCGGTCCATTTTATCGATGTAGAGCTCGTTTTCTCCCGATGCTGCAAGTTTCTTGATTTCACCATCGGGGAAGTCTTTGAGCTTTTCAAAGAGGATAGTCTTATCTTTTCCGTAGACGTTACAAGTGGAGCGCTTGATCTGGGAGAAAAATTGAAGAGGGATGGGAAAGTAAGTGGGCACATCTTTGGTCGACATCGACTGGGCGGTAATGCCCATCGCTTTGGCCGCCCCTTGGATCATCGTTTTTAACTGAAGGGAGTTCGCCATATGGGCAAAACTTCCGGGAACTTCCTTCCCAGGGCCAATTACAATAACCGGGATATTCAGACCCAGTTTGCTGAGGGTCGTGGTGATTTCGAGAGCGGTCTGCTCTTTTCCGATTTTCGCACGGGCAATGATGAGGCCGAATTTAGCGTGATCCTTCTCCAGAAGCTTCAGGGCGGTGACAGAATCGTGAACGACGACTGTTTCAAGGGCAAGCCAGGTAAACAGATTGAGGCGATAAAAGCTTTCAATCTTAGAGTTGTTTTCTACTAAAAGCGTTAAATTCAAAATTCCCCCGGTAAGGCCAGTTTAACGCCCAATGGTTTTTTACTCAATAAAGATAAAATGATAGAATTTTTTCATGAATTCCCTCACAGACTACCTCGAGACATCTTTCAATACCCAACGGGATCAGTGGGAGAAATCTCTCAAGGCCGAACTGAAACTTGAAGAAGTCACATCCAAGACATCACGCAAGACTCCTGAGGGGAAGTGGCCTACCCTATCTCTCGAAACTCCGGTTACTCATCAGCTCAACCCACTGGAGAGTTGGAAGAAAGCGGCCCAGACTTACGCCGCCATTACCGGCGGGATTTCTGAATATATCCGTGACGATCTTGAGGGGGGAGTGAGGCTCTTCTTTTTTGAGAAAGCTCACTTGTCTGAAGTGTCCTGGGAAAAAATCAGTGATCAACTGAAGAATCACCAAGACGCTAAAGACATCGTGGTCTTTCTTTTGGGCGCCGGAAAAATTTCGGCCGTCTCTGGTCTCAAAATCATCGATGAACAAAACATGGCAACCGGACGTGGTGCTCATGCTCCTGGCGGAAATAACATCCAGGAACTGGCCCTTCTCACGATTGATCTCATAGGCAAGGCCCACACCGGTGATATTCATCTCGGAGTTTTCCTCGATACACATTTTTTCAAAAACATTGCCAAAGTCAGGGCGGCAAAACTTCTGGCGATGAAAGTTTTAAAAGAGCTCAACCTTCAGAAAAATATTTACGTCACCGGTCTGGTTTCCTACCGGGACTGGACGCTCTATGAGCGCTACTCAAATCTCCTGAGAAACGATGCCTCTGTCGCGAGCGGACTGATCGCCGGCTGTGATTTTGTACAATCCTCTGGTTATCAGATTCTGATGGAGCTTGAAACAAAGTCTACTGTTGTCGAACACGCTGAAAGATCTCTACGCATGGCCCGTAATACGTCTCACATCCTCGCACTCGAGAGTATGTTGGGGCTCGTGGGAGATGCGAGCTTTGGTTCTTATCATCTGGAAAGTCTCTCAGAGGAGTATGCCAAGAGTGCGTGGGAACTCATGCAGAAGATGGCGAATCTTTCTGCGACCGAAATTTCCGATTACGTGCACTCGATCACGACACCTGTCCGCGAAGAAAGATTGAAAAATCTCGCGACTAGAAAACACGTGCTGGCGGGACTTAATGATTTTCCGGATATCAAGGATACTCTTAATCTCAAAACTCTTCCGGAAGCAAAATTCTTCCGCACCGGACGAGGCTTTGAAGAACTTCGTCTCCGAATGGAAGCGTCTGTCACAAAACCTGATGTCTATCTGGCTGTCTTTGGTGATTTTGCCTCACTTAATGCCCGGATCAATTTCGTGAAAAATTATTTTGAACTCCTGGGACTCAAGGTGACTGACCTCGGTCACGGAGAAATGGATAAGGATAAATTCCTCTCTCTCGTTTCCTCTCGTCAGGAAAAAATCATGGTCCTTATCTCTACTGATGATCAGTACGCTGAAGTCTCTGATCTCAAATCAAATGCAAAAGAAAAATATCTTGCTGGAAAAACGGAGATGAGTGGATTCTCCAACCTATTTGCCGGCCAGAATGTCCTTGAAGTCCTGACTGGTATCACTGAGCGCTGGGGGAAGAAATGAATCTTTCAGACTTCTCAAAAGTCTCGTGGGCGTCACCAGAAACGAAATCTGTCTCGGGTGAAATATCCGTCATGGCCCCGGAAGGGATCGCGATCAAAAGTGCATATTCCGCTCAAGATGTTCAGTTCACGAGTCTGGTGAAAACTCTTCCAGGTTCTGCTCCCTATCTGCGTGGGCCTTATGCCTCGATGTATTCCGTTCGTCCCTGGACCATCCGCCAGTACGCAGGGTTTTCTACCGCCGAAGAATCCAATCGTTTTTACCGCGACAATCTTACCAAGGGCCAGAAAGGTCTCTCAATAGCTTTTGATCTCGCGACTCACAGAGGTTACGACTCCGATCATCCGCGGGTGAAAGGTGATGTTGGTATGGCCGGTGTGGCGATTGATTCGATTCTTGATATGCGGGTTCTTTTTAATGGAATCCCTCTCGATCAGATGTCGGTATCGATGACGATGAACGGTGCTGTGATTCCGATTCTGGCACTTTTCATTGTGGCGGGAGAAGAGCAGGGAGTAAAACCCGAGCAGCTCACCGGCACTATCCAGAATGATATCTTAAAAGAATTCATGGTGAGAAACACCTATATCTATCCGCCGAAGCCTTCGATGAGAATCATCGCAGATATTTTCTCTTATACCTCGAAGCACATGCCGAAATTTAACTCAATCAGTATTTCCGGCTATCACATGCAGGAAGCTGGGGCGACCGCTGACCTCGAGCTTGCTTATACTTTGGCCGATGGTCTTGAGTATCTTCGCACGGGAATTAAAGCGGGACTCGATGTCGATCACTTCGCTCCGAGGCTTTCATTCTTTTGGGCGATCGGCATGAATTATTTTATGGAAGTCGCCAAGATGAGAGCGGGAAGGCTTCTCTGGTCAAAAATTGTTTCGGAATTTAAACCGAAGAATGTGAAGTCGCTTGCTCTCCGCACGCATTCTCAGACTTCCGGCTGGAGCTTAACCGCGCAGGATGTTTTCAATAACGTCACACGAACTTGTATCGAGGCACTCGCCGCAACTCACGGGCATACTCAAAGTCTTCACACCAATTCCTTAGATGAGGCCCTCGCCCTTCCAAGTGAGTTCTCGGCGAGAATCGCGCGAAACACTCAGCTCTTTATTCAGAATGAAACTGATACCTGTGATGTCATTGATCCCTGGGGTGGTTCTTATTTTGTAGAAAGCCTCACTCAGGAACTCGCGATGAAAGCGTGGGCGCACATTGAAGAAGTCGAATCTCTTGGTGGCATGAGTGCTGCTATCGCCAAAGGCATTCCCAAGATGAGAATCGAGGAAGCCGCAGCGAGAACCCAAGGCCGGATTGATTCCGGTGTACAGCCGATAGTTGGAGTTAATCTTTATCGCCGGGAAAAAGATGATGCTCCAAATATTCTTCAGGTAGAAAATTCTCAAGTACGAGATTCTCAAATAAACCGATTAAAAGAACTTCGCGCAGGTCGCGACCAGAAACTGGTTGAGGAAAAACTGCTCGCGATGACCAAAGCTTGTGAGACAGGTGAAGGAAATCTTCTGGCACTCGCAGTCGATGCGGCACGGGCGAAGGCGACTGTTGGTGAGATGAGTCTCGCCATGGAAAAAGTTTTTGGTCGCCATCAGGCGGAGATTCATACGATTCAAGGCGTGTACATTAAGGAAGTTAAACAGGGGAAATACGACGTGAAAGAAATCATGGCCCTCATGGAAGCGTTCCAGAAAAATGAAGGACGTCGTCCACGGATTCTCATCGCGAAAATGGGACAGGATGGTCATGATCGCGGACAAAAAGTTATCTCTACTGCTTTTGCCGATCTCGGTTTTGATGTGGACGTAGGTCCTCTGTTTCAAACGCCGGAGGAAACCGCCAAACAGGCCGCTGAGAACGATGTGCATATTATCGGAGTTTCATCATTGGCGGCAGGACATCTGACTCTCGTTCCTGAACTCCGTGCCGAACTAAAAAAACTCAACCGCGAAGATATTCTCGTGACCGTGGGAGGAGTTATTCCTCCGCAGGATTACGACAAACTTTATCAAATGGGTGTGGCCGGAATATTTGGCCCAGGCACTGTCATCGCCGATGCTGCCCGCGATCTCATGAAAAAGCTCAATAAGAACCTGGGGCACGCGTGAGAAAAAATCCCACTCTTCAGGACTATCTCGACGGATTTAAAAATCAGGACCGAACTCTTCTTTCGCGTGCCATCACGCTGGTGGAAAGCACACACGCTGATCATCATAAGCTTGCTCAGGAATTACTCACGAAGCTTCTCCCGCAAACGGGAAAATCCAAGCGTCTCGGAATTTCTGGAACACCGGGAGTTGGGAAGAGTACATTCATCGAAGCCTTTGGAAAATATCTCACTTCCCAGAATCAAACGGTCGCAGTTCTTGCTGTTGATCCGACTTCGCAGGTGAGTGGCGGATCCATTCTCGGAGACAAGACGCGGATGAATGAACTCGCGATTGATCCTCGGGCCTTCATCAGACCCAGCCCATCCGGAGAAACTCTCGGAGGAGTGGCGAGGAGAACGCGCGAGTCTCTTCTCCTTTGCGAAGCTTTCGGTTTTGATTACGTTCTCGTGGAAACCGTGGGGGTCGGTCAGTCCGAAACAACAGTTGCTCAGATGGTGGACATTTTTGTCATGCTCCTTCAGCCGGGTGCCGGTGATGATCTTCAGGGAATTAAGCGCGGAATCCTCGAGATGGTCGACATGGTAGTGGTCACAAAAGACGATGGCGATAATCAAAAGATGATCCAGAAAGCAAAACACGATTATCAGAGAGCGCTCGAGATCCTGAGACATGATTCGGGTTACATTCCTTCAGTTCTTTCCTGTTCTTCCACGACCAAGACGGGACTTTCGGAAGTAGGCAAGGCGATCGATCAATTCTTAATGGAGAAGGGTGAATTCATTCAATCCCGTCGCCGCGATCAGAATGTCGAATGGATGTGGTCACTTGTTTACGAAGGTCTCATTCAGAGTTTTGAAGAAAAGGTTTCTCCTCAGGAAATTGAAAAATTGAAGGCCGCTATCAGGACCAATAAGATCACTGCTCCTACGGCTGCTGAAAAGCTTCTCCAGATTTTTCAGAAGTAGGGCCACGCGTTATTTGCCAGAGCCTTCCTGACCTGAAAAACTAACCTTAGATATTAATTCTAAGGAGTATTCATGAAAGTCATTCTTGCTGTCGCAGCTCTCGCTCTTTCTGCTTCTGCATTCTCTGCTTCTGTAAAAATCACATCTTTTAATTACATTCGCACATCACAGGATCTGACGAGCCCCCTCGCTGAGCTTTGTGGAAGTGTTGAGGGTGTTACTGGGACAGCTTTCGTAAAAGTTATTGTTGATCAAAAAAGTAACAAGCCAGCAAACTACAATACAGTTGTTGATGCTGACGGAAAATTCTGTGTGGCAGTGATCACTTACCGCGGAACTGCCGAAGCAGTCGTGATGGGTGCAAAAGCCCAATCATTTATTAAGTAATTTGTTTTCAGGTTTCACCTCCGCTCATGGGGGTGAAACTTTATTGGCATTGAGATTCGTCGAGATATTCCCGCCCGCGAAATGCTTTTTCTTTTAAGAACGCATATTTCTCCGGACATTTCGCCAGCAAACCACGGCCGTTAAACCGGTACATCACGAGAGACTCGGTGAAGTCTTCTTTGTTGTTGGTATTTCCATAGGTCGAAACCTGACAACTGGTAAGCGCTCTCCACTCGGAACTGTCATCGAGATTCCCGCGGATCTCCGAAATGTTGTGTCCGAATTCATGGAAGAGTCCGTAGCGCCGGTTAAAAATACTAGGATCAGTTCTCCAGCGGTCATAAAACGTAATCGCAGCATCGGCGGACGCGAGTGGATTCCCACGGCTGACCACGCCGGCGGCGGCGAGGGCCATTCTTTGGTTCCCGCGACGTCCGATGTTGGTCATATCGGGTGGTAAGTCGGCGAGGGTAATGAGAATGTCATCGAGTTCTGGATTCGTGAGCCTTCTGGTGTTTTCAAACGCGAGATGCGAACTGTTGTAACCATGACGTGCCCTGATGTAGAGAAGTTTTTTTCCTTCAGGCGCTCCGAAAACTTCATTCACGGCACAGAGGACATTGGTGCAGGTGCTCGTGCGATCTTCCATATTTTTAGTCAGATCTTTAAAGGCATCGAGAAGAATCTTCGGCTGATCTTCGAAACGATGGCCCTTAATTCGACTATCTTTACGGCGCTCATTTCCCAGAGTTTCAAACCACGCATCGTAATCGGGGATTTCATGCGCCTTACAAACGGCATTCTCATATTGAGTAGGAGACACTGACCACCACATGAGTGCCACGGCATCCATCGCCGGAATGAGATCTTGGATAACAGCGGGAGCAGGGCTTCCAGGCGATTCACATCTCTCGAAGGCATGAGCGGAAAGCGAAAGCATAATAGTCAGGATTAAGGTCTTCATACTTACTTTTCGGAAGTTGATGAGGAAAACTTACTCAAGATCTTAATCGTTTTACGGCGCCGGCGAAGCCCTGCGTAAATTCGTTCCTAGCTTCTAACCAGGGAAAATGACCAGCATCAGGAATGGAAAACGTATTCTTCTGTGCAGGAATTGGGTCATGAATGCCATGAAGCTTGGGAATCTCATCCAATTCTTTCAATTTCCCATGGTCGATAAGATTCCATGCCTCATCCATAATTTTCGAAAAGGAATGATAATTCCAGGCGAGCTCACCCAGCTTTTGATTGGATGATGGATCATGATGATAAAAAGGTGAGATGAGATCCAGACGCAATTGCATGAGGGACTGAATTTTATCCTGGTCAGAAGTCTGATCAAAATCAATCTTAATCTGATCAAGCTTTTCCAGAAGTTGAGAATTCATTCGTGAACGAAGATTTTTTCCAAATGTATCCGCATCTTCCTGAGTCAGTGGAGCAGGATCTACGAAGATCGCATTTTCTTTATTCTCTTGAAGGTAGAGATTCACCAGAGTCGCTCCCCATGAGTGGCCAACGAGGATTCTGTTCTTTGGAGCATGACTTAAAACAATTTTAAGTTGGTGGAGTAATGACTTAAGCGTGAAATCATCTGAAGGAAATTCCGGCGTTCCATATTGCTGGTATTCGATGATGGAATACCGGTCTTTAAGAACTTCGCCAAGAGTATCCATGTATCGTGATAGTGAAGGTCCACCGTGAACAAGGACGAGGGTTATTTCACCCTGTCCGTATTTCCACAGAGGAAAATCATCCACGCATCTTCCACAGAAGCTGCGACAAAAAAGGCCGTCTTGTTTCACCAGTCGCCACCATAAGAAGCTTCGTGATCTTAAGGTTATCCGGATCCGTGAAGAGAAGAATCAGGAGTTCCTGAATGTAATTGGTGTTGAGGGTGATGTAGTTATCCGTCCCCACGCCGAGCTTCAGGTTCTTCTTTTCCCACCACGAGAAGGGATGGTCTTTGTAGTCGCGGAAGGAGTTGGTGAGCTTATTGTTAGAGCTTGGAAGCGCAATCAGGCCAACACCTTTATTGATCATACGATTCAGAACATCGTGCTGGTAGTGCTCAACTTCGCGGGCGGTATGAAATTTTACTTTCACGAATTCGCGGAGCTCTTCCTGTGTGAGTCTCTCACCGGCAAAGATCTTTTCACGGATGGAGCTGTACTCGCGCCAGTCCATGTCCATGAGCTCTTTCCAGTCTGAAGAATTTTCTTTCACTTTCATTCCGCGTTCATTTTCCATCGCCAGACGAAGGAAGAGAGAATGGAAATAAAAGTTCGGATTAATCCCGAGTGAAAGTCCGTGCTCAAGCGTGTCGATGTGCCAGATGTTGAGAGCGTTATCCACGGCCTGAACGCCTTTTTTTAGCGTGTGCCAGGTTTCACCGTGGTGGGAGCGGATAGCAAAACCCTTGAAGTGAAGCTTCCGGAAACCTTGCTGCATTTCCGCAAAGTGACCTTTCCGGTAAAGATCTTTTTCTGATCCCACAGTATCAACTTCTTTCAGGTAATCGCGAAGGTAAGGATACTTGTCGAGCATCTCGACGATCTTATCCACCTGATGAAGGAAGTGTTCTTTCTTGGTGGCAAAATGAGCGGCATCAAAGAAGTTCGGCTCTTTTCGGAAACACGGAGAGAGAACGAAGTTAAACTCCGGAACTCTTTTCTTGAACTCCATGAAGCCTTCGTACAAACCAATCACCACATCTTCTTCGGTGAGATTCTCGAGTCCTGGAATCTGCTCGTCCGCACTTTGATTTGCACGTGACAGAGTAAATTTCAGACGAAGCATCCCCACGTTGTACTTGTGATAAAGCTCGCTTGCCATATGGTAGGCAGCTTTCCGGTGCATCTCGCGGTCAATCAGAACGAGTTTCGGAAGAAGAAGAATTTTGAGATATCGATCAAAGAACTCATCGTCTTTCAGACGAATGAGATGGTCTACATCCTCAACCGTCTTCACTTTCTCAGCAGTGCCTTCGCCGTAAACTTTATTGATGATATCGAAGTAGACCTGCTTCTGAGATCCTTCGAGCTGTTTCATGAGATGCGGATGAATGAAATCAGCGGTGAGAGATCCGGTTAAGTGGATATGTTCTTCGATGTAGGGCTTGGGAAATCTTCTGAAGAAGTGAAAGAGCGCGTGAGCAACTGGATGCGTGAGAAGTGTCTTGATCTCCACTTCATCAGACTGAAAATCAGAAACGAGTTTGCGAAATTCCGTCAGAGATTTCTTAATCAGCGGCTGATCATCCACAAACTCACCCATAACTGCGAGTTCGAGTGTGTCGTTAAGTGAGATCCCATTGGTTTCGGAGATGATGCGGATGAGGTGCTCGGTCAGGACCTCGATCCTCGTATTCTTAGGCATAAAACTTTTCCTTTCTACGTTTCCTGACTAGGGAATCTGCTGAGAAGCTGCCCGCGGAGTGGAGGCAAGCAAGGTCGTCAGTTTTTCCCGGTCTAAGGTATCTCTATTGTCGAGGAAACTGAAAAGGTCTTCAAGAGAATCATTCCCCCAGAAGAGCTCATTTCCGGCGACAAAGCTCGGAACACCAAAGGCTCCGGCCCTAATAGCGGATGCAATATTCTGTTTGAGCTCAACCTTCGCTTCCCGGGAAAAACTCTTCTCATAAAGTTCATCCGCCGGAAGTCCTGCCTCGCGAAGAACGCGCAGAAGTTCATCCGGTTCTCCCATATCGATGCGATTTTCCCAGCCTGCTTTCCAGAGTGTATCAATAACTTTTTCCTGGAGATCACCAGCGACACCCTTCATCGACAATCTCACGGCGTAGAGGGAATTGAAGGGATGAGTTTTCGGCGTGGTGAAGGGGATGTTGTGTTTTTTCGAGTAACGAAGACACTGCTTCAGAAGAAATTCGCGCTTCGGCTGGACTTCTCCCGGCCCCTTGATGCCCCACTGATTTAACAGCGGACCAAGGGCCACAGGTTGATAACTAATGCTGTATTCACTCCGCATTTTCTGCAAACGAATGTGGGCATAGTAAGAAAAAGGCGAAAGATAATCGAAATAAAAAACGAAGGACTTCATAGACTTAGGAGGATGCCTTGACAGGAGTGGAGTTGTCCACTCAACAATTTGGTTGCAAAAAATTCTACTGTTGCTAAAATGACGCATCGAAATAGATTAGTACTCTGCGGTTGCACGTTTTTCCCCGCTGGACGTTTGTTGAAGAGCAGAGAATTGATCGAAGAAGAGACTATGTCTCTTTGGGTACATTCATGAAAAAAGCACTGTCTGGTTTAATCACTATCGTGATGCTGGCGTTCCTTACTGTCAGTTGCGGTGGCGCAGGTTCTAACGTTTTAACAGGAATTCAGGTCTCAACTTCGCAGGTGAACAACGACACGATGTTATCGTTCTCAGCGAATCTCAATCTAGGGGCGATGAGTTTTGCCTCTATCTCTCTGCCGATCATTGATCCAAAAGGAAATGGACAGATCGGATCACTCGAACTGACTTCAGGTCTCGCTGGTCAATCGCAGATCAAAATCAATGTTGATCTTACGGCGATCGCTCACGTCTCGGCTGCCCAAGCTCTGCTCCCGAACGGTAACTCGATCCCGCTGATCGCAAACAATCCAACGGTTGCGATTAACATTGGTAACGGAGCACGCGTCTATCTCACTATCGGTCAGGGAGTGACCGCTATTGGTGTCGCAGTTCCGATATCTGCCTTCGATCAGATCGGCCAGTCACTTCCAGGCCTGAACTTCTTCCCGATCGTACAACAAGGAAACGTTGTCGCGACTGCCGGAGTGTTCACTGGACTTAACAAAGGTCAGAACGGTATCGCAGTGGTTGCTGATGTTTCAAAGATTGTGAACATCGGAAACCTCATGCCTTCATCACAAATTATGGCGAAAGCGCTTCAAGCAGATGCGCCTGTTCAGTTGAACTATAATTCTCATATGCCAAGTAAGGCGAATGAGAGTCAGCTTAAATCAATGCTCGCGGTAATGAATGCCAAGAAGCTTAAGCTGAAAATGCATTAAAAAGAAAAATGCATTACCCAGGAAGGGAACATTCAGGGATGAATGAGTAGCAGGAAGCTACAAAGAGAAACAGGAAAGGGAGTGATTGATTGCTCCGCTACCAAGGATTGGAAGAGTTTAAGGACGAATGAAAACTACGGATTGGATAATATAAAAAAGGCCCCGAGGATGGGGCCTTTTTTATTTCTATTGGGAGAATCGCCCTTTTCAAGATTTGCCGTCGACTTCGGCTCCTGCCTCACGTCGACATACCGGTCCCGCAAGCTTCGCTTGCTTCGTGACCATAAAAAAAGCCCCTCTTTCGAGGGGCCTTTCATTAGATCTTTTTAGATCCGCGTGTTTTTGAATTTGTTTTCTTGCGACGCTTTTCAGCTGCCTCAAGCTTCTCCATCTTTTTCACCGATGGCTTCATGTAGTACTCGCGAGCGCGGTACTCTTTCACGATTCCGTAAGCATCACAGAGCCGCTTGAATTTTTTGAGAGCGCGCTCAACGGCGAAGCCATCAGTGATATCGATGCGGATTTTGTCTCTGGAATCTTTCTTCTCGTGGGCCAAAGGAACCTCTCTAAGAGTTAGTGTTTTAAGCTTCTCGGTAAAATAGCATAACACCTTAAAAAGGCCAGAGTTTCAGAGTTGCCATGAAGGGGTAGTGGTCGGAAGGGAGGATATTCTTTTGTTCCATGCGTTTCGGGATGGGGAGGGCCGCCCCAAGAACGGTTTTATAGCGGGGAAACAGGCAACCGGCGGGATTAATTAGATGAGCGTACTTGTCGGATATGAAGAGGTAGTCGATCTGCTGAACAAAACGATTCCCACCCCGGTTGAAGTAAATGTAGCTGAAGCGTTCTTCCTCGGGAACCTGAGCAAGAAATGCGATGTCCTTAAGGTCGGAGGTCTCATAAATCTGGCGGAATTCTTCTTCGGTGTCTTTCTCACCAGCGTGGCCGTTGAAGTCGCCACCAACCAGGACCGGAACATTTAATGATTGAAGCGACTGATAAATTTCGAGGAGTCCCTTCACTTCCAGTACTCGTCTGGTTCTTCCCTCAAAATCATTTCTTCTGAGATCGAGTTTTGATTTGATATGCACCAGAAGCAGAACGAGTTTCACGTTTCCATCAACTGATAAATCCATTCGTAAAACATCGCGGGAAAAACGTCGCGCGGGCTCCGGCAACTGGTAGTTCACGTACGTCTGCATTTTAGGTGTAAAAGGGAGAGTACGTCTCACGAGATATCCCAGATCAATTCCGCGATCAGAATTCGAAGGAAGACTGAAGGCTTCAAACTCATCGTTCAAAAGATATTTGGAAAAATTTCCGAGGGATTCCGGGCCACCGACTTCGGTCACCATGATGATGTCGGCTTCACTGTCGATAATCGTGCGGGCAAGCATCATGCACTTTTCTTTGGACTTATTATTGATGAGACTCGAACTCATGAGATTCCACTTGATCTCAGTCAGATCGTGCACGTGCGTGCCGTCCCATTTATCCATGAAAAGGAAGAGGTCCTGCGCATTAAGAACCATGATTTTAAGTTCGCGTTCCATCTTCTCCATTGTACATTATTTTCAGTCGTTCAATAAGGAGTCCCCATGAAGAGATTTTTGTTCCTGACTATCTTTCTCTCTGCTTCGGTATTTGCTGGTCTGACACCCGAGGCGACGGAGCAGTGGAAAAAAAGAGACAACCAGGAAAATCTCACCAAGGCAGTGCAATTGATCGAGGCCCTACCTCAGGATCTTGAAACACTTTCCTACCTGACCCGCGGCTACTTTCTCCTTTCTGATACCTACACCAAAAAAGATGACGAGAAGCTGAAGCTTTTCTCGAAAGCGCGTGAGTTTGGTGAGAAGGCGATGGAGACCAATCCGGAATATAAAAAAATGAAAGACGATGACATCAAGAAAGCGATCAATGCTCTGACATTGAGAGAGATTGATGCTCTCTACTGGTCAGCGGCCTCTCTCGGAAAATGGGCGAAGGCCAACGGGATCATGTCGTCGCTGAAATACAAAGATCAGATTCTGACGATGATTCGCAAAGTGGAATCTTTGAAGCCTGATTATTTTTACGGCGCCGTTGATCGTTACTGGGGCGGTTTCTACGCTATCGCTCCTGGAATCGCCGGTGGCGATATGAAAAAGAGTAAGGAGCATTTTAAGAAAGCGATGAAGATGGCACCTGAGAATCTCGGGACAAAAGTTTTCTACGCAGAAGTGTATCTGACTAAAGAAGATGAAGAAAAAGAGTTCACCCAGGTCCTGACGGATGTTCTTTCGCAGCCTTTGGGCCCGGAAGAAATCGCCCCGGAAAACGCCATGGAAAAAAGAAAGGCCCAGGACCTTCTGAATCGTAAAAAAGACCTCTTTTAGGGAAAATTCTCCCCCTGTCTCCCGGTCCTTCTCTCCTGATATAATGGGGCGGGGGACCTATGACGTTTTTGTTTGCGATATTTTTTCCGGCGATGCTTTTTGCCAATACTTTTGACCTGAAAGAAACGTCGAATCGTTTTTCATTGGTGATCAACTCCCGAAACCTCACTTACATTTCTGAGAAAAGAAAAATTGAGGCCGACATCAAGGCCTGTAATCTTCCGCTGGTAAGAGCGCTGAACGCTGAGCTCTTGAGTCAGGTACCTCTGAAGAATGCGCCGAAGGGTCTTCCCTTTCTGGTCGATGGAAATACATATTTCGTAACACTCAAAGGTAAAGAGGCGAGAGTTCTTCTTTCCATGGATAACCGCATGACCCGCTTTCAGCTGGAAGAGAAGAAAACATGCTCGCCGTAATTTCCTTCATCCTGTTCACATCTGCTTTTGCAGAAACACTTCCGGCGCTTGATTGCAGTCTGGCAGAGCTTTCGCAAAGATGTTTTACTTCAGTCTGCAACAGCACCCGTCGTGAAAATATTCCGACGACTACCGATGAACTTAGCCGCGCCATCACGGCGATGAACTATCGTATGCCCGATGCGAATTCCGTGGACGCTGACCGTTTTGTCGAAGCTCTGGTGAATCTGAACCGCAGAAGTACCGCTCTGGTAGAAACCAGAGGTTTTGATGGAATTGCTGACGATGTCCTGAATCATCTCGATCAGAACATGGCGGCCCTTCATGCATTTTTTCGGAGTGAGCTGCCGGTGACTTATGAAAATGGTGAAGTGACAGTTGTCCGAAGCGACGTCGGAGGAAGTGATCCTGAGAGAACCGAGAGGCTCGCTGGATTTTTAAAATCTTATTTTGAAATGTATATGGGTGTGACTAAAGCGCAGGAGCGCTTACGGATGCCTCGGGCACGCCAGTTTTTCATGGGATTTTTGACCGACGTTGAAAAATATTTTCAGAGAGTGAATCCCGCCAGGGCCAGTGCCATCGCGAGCGCTCGACCAAGTCTTGCCACTCGCAGTGATCAGGAAATCGCTTCTCTTGCGTTTTCCGGTCTTTCTCAGGATGACGTCCGCGGAATTTTTGCTCAGAAGTTTCTTCCGGTAAAAAATGATCTCACCAGTTATTTAAGTGATCGCGCTGATGCTTCGAAAACCCGGGTGACGAAAGGTCTTCAGCCTAAACCCATTCGCGACAGCATCACCAGAAGCTGCCAGCTCGCTCAGTTCATGGCCGGCAAGATGAACTCAGCAAATCCTCAGGCGCAATTTGAAACAGCAAAACAAAATGCCATTCGCGGTATGTATAGCGGCTTCTTGATGAAGCTCTCAGAGCACAGCCGAGGTCTGATTCAGACGGCCCTTCAGGCAAATCCCTTCAGTCCCATTCAGTTTGACCGGAACATCTATCCGGATTTTCCTGCTTTGACTTTGGGGATTACGCCTTTTGCGGACCAGATGAGTCCAACTGCCTATCTCATGCAGTCACAGGTCTTTGAGCACTCTGAAGAGTTTGTGTGCTCGCTGGAGTCTTTTATCCCGAAAGATGAATTTAACGGTACGGAAATTCATACATCACTTTTTACGATCGCGACCGGACATCCGGATATCCTCGCTCACGAGCTTGGTCATTGGGTCTCACAGCAGATGAGCAGTCCTGAGATGAGTTCAACGAGTCGAGCGAAGTTCACAAACGTACGGCAGTGTCTGACCGGCTTTTATCAAAATGAATTCCGCACCGAAGAAGATTTTGCTGACTGGTTTCAGAACTCCACCGTACCCTCCACAGGAATTGGCTGCACGCTCGATACGATGGTTCCGCTTTTGTGGAATTTCATGGTGGGAGACACGAGTACAGAAACGCGCGATCCTTATGCTCCGGATCCAGCTGATAATCATTCGAATGCTTTATTCAGAGAAATTCACGGAAAAATGGTAAGAGGTGAGGAACTGAGTCTTGCTTGCAGGCAGCTCGTGAATCAGTATCCACAAGCACAGCCACGGCGTTGTGAACTTTAAGGATAAAATTGCCAATCACAAGATCTGAGCTACTCGCTCCCGCTTACTGCATTTGTCTGGGACTTGAATCCGGTGTCTCCTTTGACATTATCGCCCAGGGTGCCGGAGTAGGAAAATATCCCTCGCTCATGCGTCTCCTCGCTGGAAATGATTCAGAGATGCTCGATGAACTGAACCCTGAAGCCGCAGAATTTTTAAAGAGTTTTACGGAGCTCAGACTTCTCTCGGAGAGTTCCGGAACACCATTCAACCGGGTCATGGTTCCGCTTCTTTTATCTGAGGGTCATGAAGGGTTCTGTGTAGATCCGAAAGGTAAAATGATCCTTCGGAAAATTTCTTTAGTGATAGCAACTGGTGAATCCCCTTGGGATGCGATCCGCTTCGTATTGGGGTTACCTGAAGGTAAGCGCATTCATCCGGAAGTTGCGATCATCATGTTAAAGGAAGAACTGAAGGAAGAAGAATTGTCAGAGATTCTTGAACTCAGTGTGAACTTTTTCAACTGGGGGGGGAACTATTGCGATTTCCTGGAATTTCTTGCGGGAAAGAATAAGCTTTAACTACATGAAGAAATTCAGCGGAACTCCAGCAGCGAAAATAACGGCGAGGATAATCGCTGTTCCGACAAAAGTGATTCCCATAACTTTATTGATGATGCTCATGATTGTTCTCCTCCCCATAGTTTAATAGCGAGGGACAGCGGGGTCAATCTCAACTGACCACAGATCAATTCCTCCACGCAGAGACAGGGCGTCATACCCGTGCATTTTAAGAAATTGCGTGGCGTAGAGCGAGCGCACTCCATGATGGCAGTAAACGATCAGCGGGAGCTTGTCATGAGGAAGTTCTTTATAGCGCGCTTCGAGTTGATCAAGAGGTATGTGAACGCCGCCAAGATTCACGAGTGCGCGTTCATCATCGCGTCTCACATCAAGGAAGCGGAATTCCTTTCCATCTTTCTGCCACTGAGAAATTTTCTTTAAATCGATTTCCATTATTTTTTACCGTGACTCATTTCCATCTTGTTCAAAACAACTGAGTCCGGAGAAATACTTTCCGTGATCCAGGTATTCCCACCGATCACAGATCCCCGGCCGATCGTTGTGTCTCCACCGAGAATCGTGGAGTTGGCGTAGATCACGACATCGCTTTCAATCGTCGGATGACGTTTCACCGACTGAAGTTTTTTCTTCACAGAAAGTGCTCCGAGAGTCACTCCCTGATAAATTTTGACATTTTTTCCAATGATGCTGGTTTCTCCGATCACGACACCAGTTCCGTGATCGATGAAAAAATTCTCTCCGATCGTTGCTCCCGGATGAATATCGATGCCGGTTTTTTCATGAGCATACTCACTCATGAGTCGCGGGATAAGGGGAACATCAAGTTTATGCAGACCATGGGCCAGGCGATAAACGCAGATGGCGTAGAAGCCCGGATAGGTGATGATGATTTCTTCTTTTGAGTAGGCGGCAGGATCTCCGGCATAGGCCGCTTCCACGTCCGTATCAGCAACACGCGCGATCTCCGGAATAGAGTTGAGAAATTCCTCAGCTACTGAAGCTTCGCGACCTTTCAGTTTGGGATTTAAGACAGTGACTGAACTCAGGTATTTTTCGAGACGGCCTTTGAGCTCTGTCACGGATTTATTGAGATCATCCTCAGTAATAGTTCCCCGGCAGCCCCGCTGGGGATACATGAGACACACCATCTCATCCACCGCGGCCCGGACATCATTTACGTTCATGACGATGGTCGCCGTTTTGAACCTATCTGTATGGAAATACTGGGCAAGTTTTAAAGACATTGAAGACCTTTTCTAGTATAAAATTGTGGATAAAAAACTACCTTAATTGTGAAGGAATTGAAATGGATCTTCGCACGCGACTTAAAAGTACCGGGCTTCTTCAGGCGATTGGCCATACGCCGATGATCCGGATCCAGTCGTTGAGTGAGCTGACGGGCTCCGATATTTTCATGAAGTGCGAGAATCTGAACCCTGGTGGAACCATCAAGGATCGTCCGGCACTTCACATGGTTGTCGAAGCGATCGCCAATGGAGTTCTGAAGCCAGGAATGACGATTGTTGAAGGGACTGCCGGCAACACCGGTATCGGGCTCGCGATGGTAGGGCAGGCGCTCGGACATAAAGTGATTGTGGTCATGCCGGAAGGGATGGCGATTGAAAAACATAAGGTCCTTAAGCTCTACGGCGCAGAAATCGTCGAGACAGCAGCTTGTGCTTACTCCGATGAAAGACACTTCTTCAAAGTCGGAAGAAAAATCGGGACGAGTAAGCCAGAGTACTGGTGGGCCAACCAGTTTGATAATCCTGATAACTATCTCTCGCATTATCTCACCAGCGCACCGGAGATGTATGAGCAGATGGAAGGTAAAATTGATGCCGTCGTCGTTGCTTCTGGCTCCGGCGGAACTGCTGCGGGTGTTTCACGCTACATGAAAGAAAAAGATCCGAAGATTCAAATCGTGATTCCGGATCCCGTGGGTTCTGGAATCGTAAATTATTTCAACAAGGGTGAGTTTGAATCGGATGGCGCTTACACGATGACTGAAGGTGTGGGGATCACGCGTCTGGTGGAAAACTATAAGCTCATTCACCAGGATCGTTGCTACACAATTGATGATCAGAAGCTCACTTCACTTGCTATGTACGTGAGGGAGAAAGAAGGTCTGGTCATGGGAATGTCCTCGATGCTTAATCTTGCGGGTGCTTTCAACACTGCTCTTCGCGGTGGTAAGGGCAAGAGGGTCGTGACCTTCATGTGTGATGGTGGCGAGAGAGCGATGTCGAAGATGTACAATCCGGCCTTCTTGAAAGAGAAAGGAATTGACGGCTTCCTTCCGACAGAAAAAGAAATTATAGAGATTTACCGATCATTGTAGGGTGAAGAAGCACATAGTGCTTCTTCACTTTCTCATTGGAGATGATGGGGCCCGTGGAAACATCGGCCAAGTCGAATTCCGGTAAAACCAGATTGTTTCTCCGGCAATAATCACCATAAAATTCTTCGCGCGTATGATGCTCATCTGAGACCAGGTCAAAGGTCTCGTTGTGAATACCATTCTCGATCAGGTAACCGATAAAACCCACGACATCTTCCATGTGAATGAGATTCACCGGATGAAACCGCCCCTTAATATCTTTTTTTCCTGAAAGACTTTTTCCCGGATGGCGGCCCATGCCGAGAAGACCTCCGGGACGGACAATCACAAAATCTTTCCCACACTTCCTGACCCATTCCTCTTCGTTTCTCAAAAGTTGAGAGGAGATTCCATCGGTCCGATGAACCGAAGTAGAACTTACAAAAATGATTTTTTCGGTTCTTGAGAGATCCCAATTTTTGAACCAATCCAGCTGGCCTTCTCTTGGGGGAATATTGATCACAAGGACATCGCTTTCAAGAACTGCCGTCGTAGGAATCTCAGGTGACTTGAGAAGGATTGCTGAAATTCTTTCGGCGATGAGAGATGGCAGCTTTTCAGGAGTCGTAGTTGAGCCGGAAACCTCATGTC
>JBKJNQ010000196.1:0-4991 GCA_046593575.1 Bacteriovoracaceae bacterium | reverse complement strand
GATGAACTGGGTGCTGAAAGTATCTACTAAAGTTAAACCAGAAGAACTGACCTCCACAACACCCCTCATTGAAACGCGCATCATCTCGTCAATGCAGGTGATGGAGCTCATTTTATTTCTCGAGAAGCTCAAGGGCTCACGCCTCAATCTGAAAAACATGAAGCCCGGTGCCTTTAAAGACATCGACAGTATCTACACGACCTTCCTCAAGGCGACTCCATGAAAGTCTCGATCCCTGAAGGTTACAACTGGAACAACGGGGGCTTTGCGACTCTCGGCGGACCGGCGATGAATCTCTTTGGGGATATTGAGAAGATGTTTCTGCGTTTGGCCGACAAGTCTCATGCAGAAGAATTTCACTTTCCGGTTTTTATCTCGGCAAAAGAATTAAAAAAACTCGATTACTTCAAGTCCTTTCCTCAGCTCATTCATTTTCCGGTGAGTCTCAAAATGGATGAAGAAAATCTCATGGCCTTTGCCGAGGGTGAACATATAAATGCCTCGGGCGAGATGAAGCTCACGGAAACATCTCCCATTTGTGAGTGCCTGACTCCCGCTGCTTGCTACCATTTCTATATCTATCACCAGGGAATGAATTTACCTGCCACAAAATTTTTCACGACCCGTGCTCATTGTTTTCGTCAGGAAAACTTTTACGAGCCGATGAGACGTCAGAGAAATTTCAACATGCGTGAGATAGTATCGATCGGAACAGCAGCTGAAGTGAAGGCCTTCCTTGCCCGCTATAAAGACCTCATGACATCGGTTCTCACTCAGCTTGAGCTTCCGGTTTCATGGGAGATCGCCACAGATCCTTTCTTTGATCCGGGAAACCCCAAGCTTCTCATGCAGACAATTGATCCGGTGAAACAGGAAATGATTTTCATGAAAGACTCTCCGGAAGAACTCTCTATCGGATCGATTAACTTTCACAAAGATTATTTCGGCGAGGGCTTCAACATCAAAGTCGCGGGTGAGACTGCTTTCTCCGGTTGTGTCGCTTTCGGGATGGAGAGATGGATCTACGCTCTGACAAAAATCCACGGAACTGATGAATCAAAATGGCCCAAGCTCTCTGAGGTAAGACTATGAAAGAGATTCTCCTTACCGGAGCAACCGGGTACATCGGTCATTACGTGGCGGAGAAACTTCTCTCGACACCGGATCTCGTGATGAATCTCTGGATCAACGCCAAAGATGTTACTGAGTTCAATACCAAACGCGAAAAACTCACGATGCTCCTCTCAGCACATGAGAGAAATCTCAAATTCTCCTGGGGAACACTCGCCGAAGCGGAACCTTTCCGGAATGTGGACTGGTCAACGATCACTGGTATTATCCACAATGCTGCTCTTACGAATTTTAATGTCACGGAAGCTGATGCCAACGCTATTAACCGCGATGGAACCATCAAGATTCTCGAGGCTTCGAAACTTGCTCCGAAGCTTGAGAAGTTCACGTATATCTCGACCGTCTATGCCTCGGGTCTGAAGGACGGCGACGTGCCCGAAGACTTCATGACGAGTGAGCATGGATTCTCCAATCACTACGAAAGATCGAAATGGGAGTCTGAGGAATACATCCGCACCAAATGCGAGAATGTTCCCTGGCAGATTATCCGGGTCGCTACCGTCATCAGTCATGATGAATCGGGACTGGTGATCCAGCACAATGCCGTTCACAACACGATGAAGCTTCTTTATTACGGTCTCATCTCTCTCATGCCGGGCCTTGCCCATACTCCTGTTTATCTCGTGACGGGTGAAGAAGTGGCAAGATCCGTTGCTCACCTTCACCTCACGGCCCCAGTGAAAAAAATCTACAATGTGGTTCATCCGAAAGATGCCTCTCTGACTTTGGGAACTCTGGTAGAACTTGGTTTTAGTGTTTTTAATGAAGACCCGAATTTCAAGGCACGCCGGATTCTGAAGCCTCTCTTTACGGATGAAAAGGCCTTCAACTCGCTCGTTCAATCAGTTCAGGGGTTCGGCGGACAAGTACTCGCTCAGGCCGTGACCTCGATCGCTCCTTTCGGTCGTCAGCTCTACATCACCAAGAATATGATCAACTCGAACGTTAAAAAATATGATCCTGCTTTTTCTGATTTCGATCCGGGCAAGGTGATGAAAGCGACTCTCGAAGATCTCATTAAAAAAAGTTTCAAGAAGGTTTGATATGGCGATTCTGTCTGAAAATGATAAATGGCTCCTCTCTTTTTACCGGACGTCGGAAATTTCCGGTGCCCTCTTCTTCGGGCGCCTCGCCCGCTCCCTTCCGGCCGGGCCCATTCAGAATGATCTCACTCAGCATTTCGCTGACGAAAGTGCCCATTCCTCTTATTGGACCAAGTGCCTGAACGATCTCGGGGAAAATCCCATCAAAATCAGTGGCGCCTACCAGGATCAGTACATTGAAGCCGCGGGCATGCCGACCAATATCATGGAGATTCTCGGGATCACCCTGATCTTTGAGAAACGCGTGATCGGCCAGTACGCTATTCATCATCAGGTGGAAAATCTCAATCCCGTCGTCAAGGCGACTCTCGACCGCATCATGAACGATGAAAAATGGCATGTGCAATGGGTGACTGATGCACTCAAGGGTTTGGAGAAAGATTACGGCGAAGAGCAGATTAAGAATACACTGAAGCGGTACCGGGACGCAGACCAGGAAGTCTACAAAAAGACCCTCTCTGAGCACGGTGAGCGTATTGAGCATATTTTGAAGGGCAGACTTACTTGAAGGAAAATATATGAACCGTGACACTGTAAAGGCCTTTATGGCCAAGCAATTGAACGTCCCTCTCGCCAAACTCGCTGATGAGTCGGCCAATCTCACCGATCTTGTCCACGAGAGCTTCATTCTGATTGAACTCGTGATCGCCCTCCAGGAAGAATTCAAGGTTCGCCTCGTCCAGGATGATCTTCAAGAAGTGAAAACCCTGGGCCAGCTCCTTGACGTCCTGAAGTCTAAGCAAAATAATTAAGAGATATGACAAATTCAACTATCGTAGAGCTGAAGGGCGTTCATCGTTCTTACAAGCTTGGTGAAACGCATGTGCACGCCCTTCGCGGTGTGAATCTCTCTGTGATGGAAGGTGACTTCACCGCCCTTATCGGGGCATCCGGTTCGGGTAAATCCACACTTCTGAACATGGTAGGAACAATTGATTCTCCTGATCAGGGTGAAGTGATCCTTGACGGGAAAAATGTCGGCAAGCTTTCTGAAAATGAAAAGTCACTTCTTCGGAATGAAAAGATCGGCTTCGTTTTTCAATCTTTCAATCTTGTTCCGGTTCTTTCAATCTTAGAAAATGTCGAGCTTCCGCTTCTCGTGAGAAATGCTCTCAACAAAGAAGAAAGAAAAGCACGCTCCCTTGAAGTCCTGAAAGATGTGGGTCTCGAAACTTTTGCCCATCATCGTCCGGATCAACTCTCGGGCGGACAGAGACAGAGAGTCGCCATTGCGCGCGCACTTGTGACTCATCCGAAACTTGTTCTGGCCGATGAGCCAACTGCCAATTTGGATTCTAAAACCACTCATTCCATCATTGATCTACTTCTCGAGCTCAATCAGAAAAAGAAAGTGACCTTCCTCTTCTGCTCCCATGACGAAAAACTTGTCCAGAGAGTGTCGAAAGTCATTCACATTCAGGACGGACTTATCACTCCATGAAAATCTCTTCCGTGGAGTGGAAACAGGCCGGCCGGAATCTTCTGAGAAACAAGAGACGCTCATTAGTGACAGGACTCGCTATCATGTCGGGTTTTGCGGGGCTCACGATCTTTGGCGGCTACGTTGCCCGCGTCGAGCGTTACTGCATGGTGAACACAGTTTACTCCAATCACATGGGCCACATTCAGGTACATCTGAAAGATGGAATGGATAAATACTTCTCCAAACCTTCGCGCTATCTGATTACTCATGCCGACACTCAAGCGCTGGAAGATCTTTTAGCTAACCGTGACGATGTTGAATTCTTTGCACCGTACATCATGGCCAATGGTCTTCTTCAGTATGAAGTAGACTCTTTCGCCTTTCAGGGGAAGGGCCTCACCAAGGAAGCAGACCGCTTTGTCCGCAATCATCCGCTGGTCAAGGAATGGAATCCGGAACTGCGGGCGACTGAAAAAGGTATTCCCCTTTCAGAAGCGGCGGAACAAAATCCGGTCAAGATCACCTATCGCCTTTCTAATTACCTAAAGAATCAGAACACCATCAATCTCCAGGGTCTCACAGTTGATAACGGCTTCAATGCTCTCGATGCCTCAGTCGTCAGCCGGTACACCACCGGTTTTGAAATGACCGAAGACACGAGTATGATGGCGCCTCTTCCCGTTTTCCAGGAGCTCATGGCGACGGATGGAATTACCTTCATGGGAATTTATCTGAAGAATGATCTCGCCGCGCGCGCTGTCTCTCAGGAATTGAATCTCCTTTTTTCCAAGCACCAGCTCCCGCTTGATGCTGTCCCCTTTTTTGATGAGAGGATCGGGCTCTTTTATACGGGATCCATGAACTTCCTTTATGCCATTACTTTTTTCTTTTTCATGCTCGTGACTGTGGTCGTGGTGCTTTCTGTCGCCAATGCCATCAGCATGAACATCATGGAGCGGATCAAGGAACTCGGAACGATGAGAGCAATTGGCTTTACTCCGGCGGACATTGCCCGGCTGGTCGCCATTGAAAGCTTTATCCTCGCCGTCATTTCGGTCATCGCCGGCTTCTTCATCTCGCAAGGAATTTCTCTTCTTGTGAACGCTGCCAATATCCGTTTCAGTCCTCCGGGGATTGCCGGTGACATGCAGTTTGTCCTGACGCCGTGGCCCTCTATTTGTGTCGCCTTTGCGGTCCCGCTCATTGTCTTTGCTACTTACACGGCCTATCTCGTAACGAGAAAAAAAATCCGCGGAGAAGTTTCGAAACTTCTTCTGGAAACGACAACCTGAAAGGATTTTGTATGAAATATCTTTGCTTGCTTCTCATCAGTC
>JBKJNQ010000138.1:0-8144 GCA_046593575.1 Bacteriovoracaceae bacterium | reverse complement strand
GTTTCTTATTCAGGCCATTGGCCACTTTTTTTGCCATAAATCCTCCATGAACAGTTAATTAATGACGAGCATCTGCTGATTCACTTTCAATACCGCGGAACTCTCTTAGTTTTCCTTCCACTGTGTCGATATTTTCACGAAAAAATCTGGCGATTTCCGGATATCGATCAGACATAGAGAAAGCAATACGTCCAAGGAGTGCGAGCCCGATTCCTCCAGCTACGTATTTCACTGCCGGACGCTCAGACCACTCAAGAAGAGTGTCGCGATAATTTTTGTAATTTCTCTCGATTGCTGCCTTGCCACCTTTCCTGGTGACCGCAGTCTTTTGCGTTGATGTTCGTGCCATATATCCTCCATGGTATATAGATTCATTTCCTACCGAGATTCTAGCTTGCCCAATTCAAAGTGCACCCCAAGGGAACCTTAAACTTCACCGTGAGATTTTGTCCGGAATCACTGGCAAAAAAAAAGATGCCGCAAGCGGCATCTTATATCGGGTCATCCATGACCCTTGAATCGTCCTTGAAACTTTTCTACCAGGTACGGATGTTGCTTCCACTCGTCTGGAGTTTTTCCCGAAGGCTTCGCGCCCACATGGACTCTTTCTTTTTTTTCTTCACCATCTGGCCCGCGATCTCGCGGTTCTCGTCTCTGTGTTCCATTGCCTGAGCTTCGTAAACAATAATGAGAGAAAGGGTAAGAATCAGTGCTTTCATAAGAACCTCCCATGGTTCGTTGCACACCAACCTTAGAGCCAGATTCATGCCAGAGTGAAGCCCTTAGGTTTTGATGTGTTGGCCGGGGCCGGTGGCAGGAAGACACCCCCAAAAGCGGGGCCATAAAGTCATGAGTTTCGCACTTAGGGAGATAACCCCAAGTTCTGTCCTTGTCTTTCACAGAGGCCTCTTTCATAATATTTGAAATCAAATTTAACCATGGAAGTACACATGAAAATGTTCCTTTTGGCATTCGTCATTGCCTTTGCCGGATGTTCAAAAAATTACAAGAAAGATCAGAATAAAATTTCTCAGGTCTTTGATTCCTATTGGGAAGAGCACTCAAGACTCTTTCCTCTGGATGCCACTCAACAGGGTGACAACAGATATAACGATTCTCTTCCGAATGATCAGACGGCAGAATTCAGAAAAGTTCTGCGCGACTATTACAATGATTATCTGAATCGCCTCACGAAGTTTGATCGCAAGACTCTTTCAGACAGTGACCGCGTTTCTTACGATATTTTTAAGTACGAAATGGAAATGCAGATCGAAGGTCTCAATACCGACATGTATATGATTCCGTTTCAGCAGTTCTGGGGGTTGCCGTTAACAATGGCGCAGCTTGGAAGTGGAGAACAGTTCCAGCCATTCAAGACCGTTCAGGATTATGAGAACTGGATCAAGCGCGTAGAAGGTTTCTCTCGCTGGACTGATTCAGCGATTGAAAATTTCCGTGCAGGTATGAAATCCGGAGTGGTTCTTCCCAGAATCCTTGTGGTGAAAATACTTCCACAGATGAAAAATCTCGTAAGTGCCAACTTGAGAAAAAGTGTTTTCTTCGCACCGGTAAAAAAACTTCCACCTGAATTTTCTGATGCTGATACAAAACGCCTGACGATCGCTTACGAGAACATGATCAGACGCCATGTGAATCCTTCATATCAAAAGCTTCATGACTTCCTGAAGAATGAATATCTGCCGAAGGCCCGCGATACCCACGGGATCGGATCGATACCTAATGGCGCCTATATTTATAATCTTCTCGCCAGATCATGGACGACAACCTCGAAGTCACCAGAAGAGATCTATCAGACTGGTCTTGCTGAAGTGGAGAGAATCCAGGGCGAGATGCTGAAAGTGAAAGAACAAGTGGGATTCAAGGGAGACCTTAAGGCCTTCTTCGCGAGTTTAAGAAAAGATCCGAAGCTCATGCCGTACACGACTCCGGAAGAAGTTCTGAATCTCTTCCGCGATATTCATACTCGCATGCAGCCACAGCTTCTCACAATGTTCGGCCGCACTCCCAAGACTCCCTTTGAGATTCGTCAGACTGAAAAATTCCGTGAAGACACAGCATCTGCTGAATACAGTCAGGGATCCCCTGATGGAACACGTCCGGGAATTTTTTATCTTCCGATTCCTGATGCGAAGAAATTTAATATCACTTCTGGCACCGAATCCCTTTTCCTTCACGAAGCAATCCCTGGTCACCACTACCAAATTTCTCTTCAGCAGGAGAATGAGGATCTTCCTAAGTTCCGTCGTTTTGCCTGGTATGGAGCGATGGGTGAGGGATGGGCACTTTATTCTGAGTCACTCGGAAAAGAACTCGGCTTATTCAAAGATCCTTATCATTACATGGGAGCACTCGGAGACGAAATGCATCGCGCCTGTCGCCTGGTTGTCGATGTCGCCATCCACTTGAAGAAGATGAAACGTGATGAGGCGGTGAAATACATTATGGATCATGAACCGATCTCTGAAAAAGATGCTATCGCTGAAATTGAGCGTTATATGGCGATTCCGGCACAAGCTCTGTCCTACAAAGTAGGCGCTCTTAAAATCCGCGAACTCCGGAACAGATATCAGGAGAAGCTCGGAAGTGATTTCAAACTTTCCGCCTTTCATGATGAAGTTCTTCGTGACGGCGTGATGCCACTGGCGAGCCTTGAGCAGAAACTCGATGATTGGGCAGCTAAACAGTAATATTTAAACTTTCTCTTAAACATTCACACCCGGCGTAAGTCCTTGATGTAAATTTTGGACTTCGCCGGGCCTGTCTTGAGTTCTTCCTTCAAACCACATTGAGTTGTTCACTTTCCTCACCGCTCCCATTGGACTGAGTTAGATGTTTTGGACTGCAGTCGCATCTTCACACCCTGAATTAATCGACTATATTTTGCGCGCAGGCCTTTGCTGGCCACCAAAACACTTACTCATCTTTTAAAAAGGAATGGAAAAATGAGACTCATGAACGTTGTTGCTTCAGGTGCTTTACTTCTTACTCTTGTGAGCTGCGGAGATCACTCTTCAAGTTCATCAAACAGAAGACCAGCTGTTGATCAGTTGATCACATCTGCTAACTGGAAAATCCTTCTCGAAGGTAAATCTTTTCCGGATAAGACGATGATCACAGTAAATGATGAAGTTGTTGTGAATGAGTGTGCTGATAAGCAGACTTATTTCATTGATCGCGAATCGAACCCTCAGTCACTCTCGATGAACGACTATAAAGTTCCCTCATCAAGTGCAGTAAAAATTGAAGTTACTGATTGCGACGCCGATACAGCTTTCCTTCCTGCTGCAGAAGTCCCATTTGAACTGTCAAAAAACGGGAATCACGCTGAAATTATTATTCACCTCTAATGCAAAGAAAAAGAGGCCGCGGAAGCGGCCTCTTTTTTAATCATTCAGTAATTCATTCAGCCTCGCCAGATTTCCGGTGAATTCTTCAGGCCTGTATTTGACCCACAGAAAGTCCGGTCTTTCATCTGAATCCCATTCTCCCCCGATAATATTTCCGTTCACGTCCAGGTCGAGGAAGTATACATATTTCAATGCCCCTTCCTGCTGATGATCAGTTGCACGAATCGGTTCCCAATAATTATTAGTTCCGTAGATGACTCTCACGAGTGTCTTCACCTTAGCTCTCTTAACCGTCCCCGGTGCGGACGTGCGCTTAGGTCCCTTCCACTTCAGGACTTCAGACCGGTAACTCTTTAAAGGGTGATTCCAGACCTCAGTTCCCCGTTTGATATCAACAATGATCCCTTCCTGACGAAAGGCAATTTTGTTCGTAAGAATAAGATGGAACGCACCGGCATTCATGTCTTCCTTGCAATCTTCAGCTTCTCCTTCCTCATCATAACATCGTCTTCCCATCTGATGGGTGTCAGAAATAAATCCGTTGGCATAGTAATAGGAAATGAGGGCCTTGATATCTGATGATCCGAAAGGAACATTGATTCCCTCAGGGCTCATTCTATCTTTTGCCAGAGGCTCCTGGTGATTCATACTTGCTGGTGCCCATCCGTGACAAATACCTTCCCAACTTTCTGCGCGCCGGTTGGCAATGCCTTCCACTTCCTTTCGGAGGGGATAATCATAATTCCCGACAAAAATGTCATATTTCTCAGAAGGCGAGAGGGCCGCTAGTTGCTCTCTGGTCATGAGCCTCGCTTCTTCAAGAGTGGGTGACTGAAGTTTGAAACCAATTCTTTGAGATGAGTTCCAGCGGTAATTGATATTACCCCGGTTAAGTGCCCAGTAATCACCAGACCAGAATCTCTCTGCTCCTTCGACTTTTGCCTCCAGAGGAATCTTCTCGAAATTTCTTTCAAGCTCAATCGACATGAGTGCGGGATCTGAATACCACTGCCAGGGAAGAAATAGTTTTGGTGATGCGAAGACTGAGAAAGGCAGAAGCAGGATAAATAAGAAGTTCATAGGCCCTCCGTGAAAAATGTTTTCACAACATTAAGGGAGGGCCGTGAGTCCTGACCAGATGAGAAGTTTAAATTGAGTCCGGGCCCAGATTACTGTTCGTACTCTGGAAGCACCAGAGAAAGAATTTCGTTGGCGTCATATTCAGCGCGCATGGGATCGTTATCGAGAACGATCACTCCCTCAACGACATTGAGACTTCGGTGAGCACGCGCATTGAATTGTTTTGTGACTTTTTTCTTTCTCACATTGAAATGGGGAATACCGGCATCCATCGCGACTTCCGCAGCTTTTTTTAGCCAGATGATATCGGCCATGGAATTTTCTTTCGCACCGGGGGACTTGTAGACGATCCGGTAGGTTTCCCCCGAAGAGTCTTCGTTCACCTCTGTTGCGACTTCTTCCTGCCTGGCTTCTTCCCGCTGGTGATCTCTTTTGGCAGTGAGCGGACTCACCATTAAAAAAAGAAGAAGAGCGATCGTAACTACTATCAGTTCTTGTTTTCTCAAAAAGGACTCCTTCGTGAGAGCTTCTGAGAGATGAGATTAAAATAGTTCTCTCTCTGATTGGAAAGGAGCAACACTGAAACTTGAGGGAGACTTAAGCTTGATCGCCGCACTAACTCAGGAAATAGATTATTCTTGCAGCGGGACCTAGTATTAGATGCGGAGGTTCATATGAAATGTTTTATTGTTTTTATCTT
This sequence comes from Bacteriovoracaceae bacterium, assembly GCA_046593575.1. Lineage (GTDB taxonomy): Bacteria > Bdellovibrionota > Bacteriovoracia > Bacteriovoracales > Bacteriovoracaceae > Peredibacter. Next base: position 2,996 of record JBKJNQ010000138.1, on the reverse strand, counting down.
TCTCGCATCATGCGCCAGTAAAAATCCCGATTGGGATTCCGGAGCACAGAAGCAGTTGAATTACACTGATGAGCAAAAGCAGGAGCAGGTTGAGATCACCAGAGATCAATTCACTTCCCCCGGAAGATAAAATCTTCCACACTCTTTCCAGATTCAAAATCCGCTCGGACTATTCCGAGCAATTTCGTAACTTTTTAACTGACCATTGTTCATTTTGCTAACAGCAAAATTTCTTTTCCCACCATAATCAGAAAAATTCATCCACCACACACCAGGAAGGAGTGTTCACTATGCAGAAGCTTTCTTTGTTTTGCCTTACTCTCATCTCTCTGACGACAGTAGCTCAGGCACAAAAAACCGGTCTCAAGGCACTCTCAAAAACGGAGCTCCTTTCCATGCAGAAAAATCAAGGCATGCGAAGGATCAAGGAAATAAGACCAAACGCTCTCGGCATTTCACGCGCTAACGAAGAGAGAAAAAAACATGGCCTTACTCCTCTTCCCATTGCTAATGCAAAACCGCACGGTAAGGAAACGGTGGTTGATCAGGAGTTAAATGACTTCTCAGGGGGTGCCGTTTCTTCCGGTACCGATTTTTTCGGCGGCGTTCTTCCGGCCGCTCTTGATAATTCAAAACTAGCGGCGTTTCCTCCGATCGGAAGTCAGACGGTAAATAACTGCGTGGGCTGGGCGATGGGTTACTATCAGCAGTCCCATAATCTTGCACTCACATTGGGTTATGCTAACAACACCACTGATCAGTCAACGAAGTGCTCTCCTAAATTTCTCTACAACATGATCAATGCCGGTTCTGACAACGGCGCATATTTTTCAGATGCCTTCATGATGCTCCAGAAACATGGCTGTATTAATAAGGCGAACTTTCCTGAAAACTCTGACTACCTTTCATGGGATCTTAATCCTGATCACTGGCAGGCAGGAATTCCCGGCCGTACTCAGCCCGTCCAGTACATCTACAATGTAGATACTCAAGCGGGACTCGATCAGATGAAACAGATTCTGACGAATGGTTATGTTCTGACTTACGGAACTTATATTAATTCCTGGCAGTACACGACGATCAAGTCCGGATCTCTTGCCGGTCAGAAAGTCATGCATTGGATGAACGGACAGAATGGTGGTCACGCGATGACAATTGTTGGTTACGATGATTCTGCGTGGGTAGATATCAACGTTAACAATGTCGTCGACAGTGGCGAGCTTGGTGCTTTCAAAATCGCCAACTCGTGGGGCACGGGCTGGGGACTCTCTGGATTCATGTGGGTTGCCTACGATGCGTTGAAATCTGTGTCAGCTGTTTCCGGCGGACCATCTACCGGAAGAGTCGCTGCGTTTCAAGGAAAAGTTGCTTATCACATGGTTCCACGTGCGACCGCGGGTTCACCTTACCGTCCGAACTATCTGGCGAAATTTACCGTCCGCCATGCACTTCGAAATCAGCTTTCTGTAAAATTCGGCTCTAGTGATGCCACTTATACTTCAGCGACCTCAACTTTTAATCCGTTTGCGCTTTTTAATAAGGGCGGGGGATATGCCTTCAACGGATCTACAACAGCTGTTGATGGAACGTTTGTGATGGATCTCTCGGATCTTCCGATTTCTTCGAGTGCTCAGAATAAGGTTTATCTCACGATGAGTGATTCTACTTCAGGAAGTGCCGCCACTCTTTCTAACTTTGTTCTCCTTGATCAGGTGAATAGCACGCAATCAAGTGCGGCGATGGCCGGTGCGATGTCGGCGGATGCATCGAGTGCGACTGTTTCTCTTATGCATGATCCGATGAACTCCAACACTCCTCCGATAGCTAATTTTGTGACTAGTTCACTCTCCGGAGCGGCACCTTTGTATACAACTTTTGATGCTTCTTCTGCCTATGATCCGGATGGAACGATACTCTCATACCAGTGGACTTTTGGTGATGGTTCATCCGCCAGTGGTTCGTATGTGTCTCATACGTACAACGCTGGAAATTTCACAGCGACTCTGACTGTGACTGATGACCGTGGTGCCTCCAGCTCAAAATCAGTCTCCGTCTCGAGTACTTCGACGACGACGACCACTTCTGATACCACCACACCAGTGATCACTCTTACCAGTCCTTCGAATGGGGCAAGGATCACCCGTTATACTTATTTCACTGCGACCGCGGACGCTTCAGATAATGTCGGTGTCACGAAAGTGAATTTTTATTATAAGGGATATCTTAAATGCACCGATACGACGGCACCTTACTCATGCAGTATCCGCATGGTGAATGGATCCAATCTTTCTGTGTATGCCCGTGCCTACGATGCGGCCGGAAACTATAGAACGTCGACGACTTCTTACGTAACTTCTTTCTGATTTTCGGGGGACCGGGTTATGCCCGGTCCCTTTTCAATAAAAACATTCCGTCTCTGATGGGTAAGAGGGTTTTCACGAAACCTGGAAGACTTCGCGCTTTCAAATTGTGTGCAACAATCGATTCTGTTTGTTTATCACCCGGCGCTGGATTCAGAACTTTTCCCGACCACAAAGTATTATCCACTACGATCAGGCCATTTTCCGAAAGATGCTCAACGGCCCAGTCGAGGTAGTTGGAATAATTATTTTTATCGGCGTCGATGAAGATGAGATCGTATTTCCCATTCAGTTCTTTCATAGCATCAAGACCGGACTTCAGAATCTGCCGGATTTTATTTCCATGCGGAGACTTGTCCCAATAACTCCGTGCCAGAGTCGTGGTTTCTTTGTTGATATCAATCGTCACGACTTCTCCGTCAGAAGGAAGTGCTTCGGCCATCGCCAGCGCCGAGTAACCAGTATATGTCCCGAATTCAACCACAGTGCGGACTTTCCCTAGAGAGATGAGAAAACGCAATACGGACGCCTCCATTTCTCCAATCAGCATATTGCTGCCGTGGATATTGGACTTCGTATACTCCTGCAGGGATTTTGCCGTTTCCGAGGGAACTGCCGAGTGATACACGCAGTAAG
>JBKJNQ010000040.1:0-12810 GCA_046593575.1 Bacteriovoracaceae bacterium | reverse complement strand
GTTCCGAAAACGCGATGTTTTCGAGGATTGTTCCGTGAAAAAGATGACTCTCCTGATGAAGGACTCCAAGCTGAGAGCGAAGCCATGCGATGTCATAATCAAGATAGTCTCGGCCATCAATAAAGATCTGACCACGAGTTGGCTCGAACATCCGCCCGATGAGAGCAGCAACAGTAGATTTCCCTGAACCACTTGGTCCAACGAACGCCACATTCTGACCGGCCTCAATCTTGAAATTGACACCCTTAAGAACCCAGTCGCTTCCTTCTCCGCCGTAACGGAACCAGACGTCCTTGAATTCAATTTCTCCCAGAAACTGGTCTTTTTTCACACGACCTTTCTGCTGACCTCCTTCTGAGGGAGCAAGCAGAACGTCATTGATTCTTTCCATAGCGGCCTTGATTTCAAAGGCATCATCTATTTTTCCCGCCAGCGTGAGAAGCGGATTAAGAATATTCCCGGAGATCATGGTGACAGCAACAACCTGCCCCGGAGTGAGATCACCTTTGATGGCGAAATATCCGCAAAGACCCATGATCAGACAATTAACGAAACCAGTGTAGAAGCTTCCGATCACCTGAAGAGATGAACCAACAAGAGAGAATTCTCTCTGGGCTTTGCAAAGGTTAATGAATTTTTCCTCGTATCTCCAGCGACAGGCGAGCTCCGCCGTCATGGACTTCACAGTAGGAATCGCCTTGATCGTATCCGTAAGAAGAGAGTTTAATTCAGCACTCTCTTTAAATATCCGCTGGTAGATTCCTGATAATTTTTTCCCGCTCACCCAGGAGATGAAGAAAAACACAGGAAGAACCGCAAAAAGAACTCCGGCAATCGTTGGCGAGTAAATGAACAACGCCGCCGTATAAACGACAATACTAATCAGAGCGAGGGCGATTTCTTCGAAGCTGTTCAGGATGAAAGCTTTGATCTTATCCAGCTCACTCAGACGCTTCGTAAAGTCACCCACGTGTCTGTCAGCGAAGAATTTGTAATTGAGACTCAGCATTTTTTTCATGAACAAACTACCGGCGCGATAGCTGTACTTGATGCCGAGATAGTTAGAGTAATAAACCCGAGCCCATCCCAGGAAGCCCTGAAGAACAGCGACGCCTAAGACGACACCGATAACCGTTTTGAGAAGGGATTCATCCCGGCTGACTAAAATGTCATCCAGAAAAATCTGACTGAGAATAGGAGTGAGAAGTCCCAGTAAAACCATCATGAGTGATACGGAGAAACATAAAATAAGTTCTTTCTCAAGACCCGAAAGAAGTTTAAAGAAATGTCCGTACTGGCTTCCCTTTATCGGCAGTTCAAAAAAAGCTTCGTTCGGCTTTAGGAATAAAATCGAATTCTCGAACCCCTTGTAAAACTCCTCGTGGCTCATCTTGACGATGCCCATTCCAGGATCACCAACTGTGATCGTCTTCTTATTTACTTCGTAGATCACAAGATAATGATATTGTCTTAGCGCGATGGCCGGGAAAAATCCACGATCCAGTTCAGAAAGATTTTCTACGTTCAAGGCACATGAAGTGAAGCCATTCCGCTCACTCGTGAGGGCCAGATCGAATAAGCTCGTACCGTCTCTGCTGGTCGAGAGTTGGTTGCGCCAGTGCTGAATTGGGATTTTATGATTGTAGTAACTCGAGATCATCGCCATGCAGGCAGGGCCGCAATCCATTTGATCGCTTTGCTGAACCCAGGGAAGTGACTGCCAAAGCCTGCGCTTAGGGTGCGCCGTCGATTTGATCATCTCATCGATATCAAATTCCTCCGACTGCGAATCATCTTCTTCCTCATCAGTCTGGTTTCCAGTGATGATCGCCTTATGATAAAGTTCAAAGTCCTCTGCAAACTCTGCCTGCAACTCACGGACTTTTTCTAACGATAAAGAAAAATATTTTCCCTGTGTAACGGACTTCAAAAGATGTGTAACCGGTTCTTCTTTCACCAGAACTTTCCAACCGTACCAGCTTCTCGAAGGAACTTGGATTTGGACAATCGGCTTTCCGGGATTTGGCTTGAAGCGCTGAGAACGCAGCTGCCCCTCGGTCAGATAAAATGCCTCAGAGGGAATTTCCTCAGGCCGATTTAACCATTCTTGCGGTCCAAATTCTTTGGACTCCAGTGCGCCAATAAAACTTACCCGGAATTCTTGCGAGCATCCACAGGCCTGAACATCTTTTGCGAGTCTTCTCAGCTCAGGACTTTCAGTCATACCCAATAGATAAATCTTCAGTTCCGGCGAGCTATGAAATTTTTCATTGATAATTGATAACGGAAACGCGATCGCTTTACCTGGCTCTTTGAATCTCGCCGAATACTGATAAGGCACGTTTCTGAGAATGGAATAAGTGTTGATCGTCCGTCCCACTTGAACCTGACCATTGATGATAGTTTCAGTGCCAAGGAGCGAGAAGAGCTCTACCTGACCAGTAAGCGGAATATAAAAATTTACTGGAGTTGAGCTTTCTTCAAGAATGGTAGCGCCGGCATCATAGGATTGAATTTTCCCGGTCTGAAATACGGCCGCAAGCTCATCCTCTCCGAACATCAGCGAGAGGATGGACATGGTAGTGAGTAGATTTTTTTCTTCATCGGAAAGCATCCGAGACCCTTAGTTTTCAGCCTCTTAAAGTATCCTTCGAAGAGAAAATCTGCATAAGCCTGAAATATGTGCCGAAAGAGGTTGGTCATACCTCTCGGATGAAAAATTACTCTTTAGAGTTCGAGTCCATCTAACAGAAAAGATGTAGTACCCCTCACTTCCCGAGCTTTTCAGTCCGATAACAACTGAAAGTCCATTAAAACGAAACGAGCAGTACGTATGAAGAAAAATGTTAAAAAGTTAGAAAAGAAGAAAGCTAAAGAACAGAAGAGCGGTGGCACATTTACACCCACCCAAGTCATTGCACCAAACTGTACTCATTGGTTCGGATCCAAGATATGTAAGCTTAAAATTATTCGTTTATACCAATTCATATGATCAAGTGTTTGTTTAAAAAAACAAGGTTCATCGTTTTTAAAGTAGGGAGCTTCGTATACCGAAGCTCCCTAAAAAACAATTATAAGCCTAGGAGATCAGTGGAATTTATTTTTGGTCAATTTGTCTGATACTTTTATTGCCATTCGCATCTGTATAAACGTAAAATCCCCCACCCAATTTCTTCTTAGCATCTTTAGCTTGAACTTTAGAAATCTTTTTTTTCTCTGATTTTGTTTTCATAGCTTACGTCCTTCGTTGAGTAACAACATCGTTATCTCATGTGAAAACTATACGGCAATGAATGTAGTTCTCTTTAATTAAAATATTAAAGGTTCTGTAAGTTAGATACTTAAAGGGATATTCTAAAGCCTGAGACCTGCCTCGAAGAAATGGCTATCCTGTAATTTGACCATTAATCGAGTTTTGCGAAAAATAAACCATAGTGACGGTGATTTTTTTTTGAAAGATTACTAAACTGTTCATTCCCACCTGAGGTCACCACCACAACTGCTTTATAAATTCTGCTCATTTTGGCTAAATCGGAAATTCCGCGAAAAAAATAATTCATGGCTTGCGTCTGTTCAGGAATCAAATCTTGACGTTGGACTCGAGCTAAAAAAAGCTCGTTCTTTAGCCCCGGTGAAGCTCAGGACCTTCGCGCATGAAATGTTCCTATGGATCATGTTCCCTTGGGGAATTACTCCAGATGCCATCATAGAAATTCGTGGAAAGCTAATCAATGATCTTTATAAAAAGAAAATACCTGCTGAAAATATTATGACCTATCCCTGGGACGTCGTGGCGATCACGGAATTCATCACGATCATCCCCTATCGAAAGAAAGACAACAAGCAAGCCGTCATAAGGATTTCACTCCCTCAGCTTTTCCTGCAACAGAGGAAAAATGTAGTGCAAATCATTTTGAAATGGGTGGAGATTTATAAGAATTCATTGGAGGCAATTTGAAGGGAACTGATCAGCACACATGTTTCGATATAAGATGCGTGCTGATCAATAATCAAAAACTATAATTTTTTATTTTTTAAGAATGCACTGGCCACCAGCAACCGGGCAATACCACTCTAGTCCGCCCTTTTTCTTCTTAGCTTCAGTCTTCGAAAGTTTTTTAGCTGACTCTTTTTTATCTGATTTCATGTGAAGTTTTCCTTTGTTTGGTAACAAGAATTTTATATTCAAAGAACTCGATCGACTATCGGATAGCACCGATTGGCTTAGGAGCTGTGTAGATCATTCCGCCGACCCAATTCAAAAGTCCGCCGCCTTTCTTTTTCTTAGCGTCGTTCGAGTTTAGTTTTTCTGCTTTTGATTTTTTATTATCTTTCATAACGTTCTCCCGAGTGTAGTAACGAAATTGTTACTTGCTACTGATACTTACGCATACCGGAATGGGAATGTTACATGTCTTAGGATTTGAGAGCTTAGAGTTCTTACCCGAAGGAAACGGGCAAAAAAAAAGGGCTCCCGAAGGAACCCTCAAATTTATCATCTTAAACTTCTGAATCTATCTCACCGTTTTCCGGAGAATCATTTAAAAACGCCAGATCGATATCAAGATCGCGCGCTTTTTCAATCGCCTCACCAATAGAAAGATCGAGATTTTCCTCTTCACCATCTACGGCGAAGTCCATCTCACCCTCTTCGAGTTTGTCGCCGGCAACCATGTCCGCGAACACTTTATCGAGAGCAGCTTCCAGAGATTCAGCTTCGAAAGCAAACGCCTGCGCCTTCATCTTTTCTTCCTGGGCATCAATCTCTGCCATGTCCTGCGCGCGAAGAGCTTCAAACTCTTCATCAATCACCGGCGCATTGAAGATCACACCTTCAAGTGAGATATCCACCGAGCGAGCTTCAACGGTATCCATCAGTGTATTTGAAGCAGTCGCGAGAATATTCTGACGAAGTGACGCTTCTTTATTCACGAAATCTTCGAGGATATCGAAAGCCGATTTACGGACGATGGTCTCGCCATCAGTCTTTCTCTTTTCTTCAGACTTCAGGAGGGCCGTGAAAATTGTTTCAGAAGGAATGTGCTGGATATCCTCAGAGAGTTTATCGAGCTCAGCGAATTCATCAACGCTGAAGCGCTTGATGTTGTCACCGCGGAAGACCACTGACTTGATGTCAGCAATTGTTCCGATGGTATTTCTCATCGCCATTTCTTCGAGTTCATACTCAGGAGGAAGGGCATGGATATCTGCGAGGTTGAAGACTTCGAGGAACTCTGAAGTTGTTCCGAAAAGAGACGGACGACCGAGTTCTTCCGAGCGACCAGTCATCTGAACCAGACGCTTGTCCATGAGGGCGCGGATAATGTGAGACGAATCTACGCCGCGGATTTTTTCCACGTCCATTTTTGAAACCGGCTGCTTGTAAGCAATGATCGCAAGAACTTCGAGGGCAGTTGGAGTCAGAACCAGAGAATTGATCTTGAAAAGATTCTGAACGAATTTTGAATACGTCGCTTTGGTACGGAATTGATACCCTTCCGCCACTTCCACGAGACGGATGCCATGGTGTTTAACTTCATAACCGGCCTGAAGTTTTGTGAGGGACTCGTGAATCACGCGCAGAGGAAGTTCAGTATCGATCTGGGCCTTGATCTTCTGGATTGAGACCGGGCGATCAGACATAAAGATAATTGTTTCGATGGCACCACAAAGTGTATCAATGTTGAGACCCGTCCGGGCCTGCCAGAGCATGTCTTCCTGAGACTTCTCATCGAAGTAAGCAACATCGAGAGTGAACTCAGGTGGAGTTTCCATCACTACCTCTTCAGTAGTAAGATCCCATTCGTAGTTGATGTCAGTCGTATCCATGTCAGTTCCTTATTGGATGACAGCATCAGACGGCGCGGCCGTCGGAGCTGCATTCTGCTCAGATTCTGGTTCGAAACCATCCGCCGTTTCCGGATCAAATGTTTCGAGACTCTCTTTCACATCGATATAGATATTTCCCAGATCTTCATTCTGGTAAATTTCAAGTTTCTTTAAGCGCGCAAGTTCAAGAAGTGAAATGAACGTGATCACCTTGTCGATGATACTCGTGTCGTTCTCATCAAGAAGCTTATCAAACTGGGTTGTTTCGCCCACCTTGAGTAAAGACTTCAGGCGAATCAGTTTTTCCTTGATGGAAAGACGATCGCGCTTCACAACGGTGTATTTCTTTTTCTCACGACGAATAAGATCCATCATGGTTTCAGTGAGCTGTTGAAGATCGAGTGGAGTGAGAATGGAATTCTCAATCGCTTTGCGGTCAACTTTTGGCTTCACGAAAATCTCGTGGCCTTTTTTGTTGAGTCCCCAGAGACGCTGGCCCAAACGCTGAAAACGCTCGAGTTCTTCCAGGCGCTTGATGAGTTCACCGCGGGTCTGGATTTCGAGTCCCATTTCACCGGCAGTGATCTTGATCAGATTGAGATCCTGAGATTCATCGGCCGCAGTCTGGGATTTCAGATAAAGAAGAGTCGCCGCCATGAAGAGATATTCGCCGGCGAGATCAAAATTCAGGTCCTGCATCTTTTGCAGGTACTCGAGGTACTGTTGTGTGATGGTATTAAGTTCAAGATCCTGGATCCGCATCTCTTCTTTCTGAACGAGATGGAGCAGGAGGGCCAAGGGACCGTCAAAACGATCGACCTTTACCAGGATTTCATTTTCAGTCATGCAGGACCTCTATGATGGTAGAGAGCAAGAATCTCAAAGATGACGTGATTCGGAAACTCACTAAATCTTTCATCCCATCCCACCAAACAGTCCTACGAACCCGAACATAACATAATTGGCGAGGTCAGAGGCCGGTTGGAGAAGGTAACTCAGCGTATGCACGCCCATAAAACTCAGCGCCATGATTCCAATAAAAATCATAGAAGTGTACTGGACGAAATTTTCATAGCTCCGTAAAGCATTTCCCTTGAGGAAAGAAGACACCATTTTCGAGCCATCAAGTGGTGGAAGAGGAATGAGATTGAAAAACGCGAGAATAAAATTGATGAAGACTGAGTAGCGAAGCATACGAAGAGAGATCGTATAAAACCCCCAATCAGCCGAAACTTTGGTGGCGATGAGAGCGAGAATCAACGCTGAGACAGTTCCCAGAATCAGATTGGTGAGCGGGCCCGCAAAACTTACCCAAAAAATTCCCTGACGGATCTTTTTAAAATTTCGGCTTTCAACGGGTACAGGTCGTGCCCAGCCGATCATCGCCATGTTGGTGGCTGCGGCCAGTAAGGGAAAAAGAATTGTCCCAAACGGATCGTAGTGAGCAGCTGGATTGAGAGTCAGGCGCCCTTCGTTCTTGGCGGTAGGATCGCCGAAACGGTTGGCCATCCAGGCATGTGCGGCTTCGTGCGCCACGATCGCCAAAAGAAAACCTGGTAGCGACTGCGCTATGTTGAAGAGGATCCCATTAATGTCTGTCATGCCTAATTCATATCAAATTGAGAATTATGACGCAATTTATAAGTTGACGGTTTCTGTCGGTGACACTTCGCAAAGCCATTAAAAACTGGAAGTGTTTTGGACAAATTCCTGACCGTCCTTGATAATAAACCATGTCCAAAAAAACGCGGAAAGCTCAGGTTGTGATCGCAGCACTCAACGCTGAAAGTCAATCACTCTCCTATCTTCTCCTTCAAACCAATGTCCGGCGGGGAGAATTTTGGCAAAACGTGACCGGTAAAATTGATAAGGGTGAATCCTACAAAGAAGGGGCGATCCGGGAAGCTATCGAAGAAACAGCGCTTCGTCCGGAGTGGATTGTGGGTTTCATTGATCTCGAACTTTCCCACAAATTTATCGATGAGAGAAAAAGAGATGTTCACGAGAAATCTTATTTTCTGATTTTAGACCGGACCTTTGATGTGATCATTGATCCCCACGAACATCAGGACTATGTCTGGGTGGGTGAACCAAATCGTCAAAGCGTAAAGCACGAGGGAAATTTTGAGGCGATTCTTAAAGCGCGAGACATCGTCCTGAAGGAATTCACCTGATGTGGATTTTTCTTTTCCTTCCTCTATTTGCATTCGCCCAGTCCGAGATCGATCTTTCGGCGATTCAAAATCTTGAAGACATTCTACCCGACAATGATATTCCGAGGGACGCTTACCGGAATGTAGAATACGAAAAAAAGAACCGTGATTTTAAACCACCCACAAGGATCATTCCCCTTCAGGAAATTCTGGAAAGCGGGACAGAACCTGCGTTCATCAAGGCCGGCACTCCGGTTTATAGAATTTCTGATAACAAGGCGATGAAAACGTCGAAAGATATCTACCTCAAAATGTTTCTTCTCGAAGACGAAGTAGGCTTTCGCTATCTTGAAAATAAAGATGGCAGCATGACCTATAAAGCGAGCGAACAATATGTTGTGTCCGTCGCGAAAGAACTCGAGCTTTACGAATTACCTACCCGGTTTAAACCGTCGACCAACATGGTCCGGACAGAATACGACAAAAAATTGAGACTGATTCCGGAAGGAGCGGTCTATGCGGGATTCGTCCAGTCCCGCTACATGCGGGATCTCTTCAATGATTCAAAGGCCAGTACCGGATCAACTAACCAGTATGCCCTTCACGTTTTCACCGACTGGAAGCTCCCGTTCAAAGTCGGCGGTTCTGTCCATTACGAAAGATCGTCTTACCATCTGACAGGTGGAGGACTTATTTTTTACGAGGCACTATCCTTAGGCCCGCAATTTCGCACATCTGATTTCGATCTTTTTGAAACGATGTGGAGACTCACAACTCAAATCCGAGTCAGCCCCTTTGCCAAACTTCGTGGTGAAACGGTGAATGGAAATGTCGCCTTTAAGTTTAACTCCACCGATGTCATGTCTACTCTCGAGCATCCGTTTGATAATCGCTGGGGACAATTTGTTCTTGGAGCATTTCACCAGATCCAGTGGCTTAACATGAAAGATCAGCCGGAAATTGTCAGTGTCCGCGCTAATAATCAAACAAACCAAAGCTTCGGTTTATTTCTTTCGCAGGTATTTAAATGAAGTTCATACTCATTTTGATCCTGATGATCAGTGAAGCACTTGCAATCGAAGCTGTGGTGGTGGTTCTTGAAGCTCCTTACTTTCAGAGTCCTGATGAAGATTCCTACATTGTTCAATACAAGAGAAAGGGTGACATCATCACCATTCACCCGTCAGTGGACAATACGGACAAGTTTAATCATCTTGCTCCTGAGGCCAAAAAACTTGCGCGAGTCAGAAATAAACTCCGCAAGACTCCTGAGTGGAATGAAGATCCAATGTTTAAAGGTGACGAGGACGATACCTTCACTCTCCAGGATGATTTCATTGCCGTTCTTGACCGCAGAGGAAAGCGCGCCTTCATCAAGAAAGAGCATATCTACGTTTACTTCAATGACACCCGTGAATTTGTCCAGACTCCTTACCGGACAGATGAGACAGATTACCGCCTGGAAGAACCTCTTCCAAAGAATTATCCCCTTCCAAATCAGAGAGGATTTCGCGGAATTTTTCTTTTTGGTATTCTTCAGCCGTACTCAGAAAGTTATCCTTATTTAAAATCGGCAAAGACGAAAAGTTATCAGAGCCCGTTGGATTTTTCGGTCACGATGATGAGAGAAAACTCCAACCGCAAAAATGACCGTTTTTACATCGGCGGATCTTTCAATTTTCGTCATTTTAAAAACCAGTATTCCTTTATCGGTGGCAACACCTCATCGGAAGAAAACTATCGCTTTGGCCTCGGACCTTTTGCCTCTTACGACGCGTTCAAGGGTGTGAAAGACAGAGTGAACGTTTTCGCTGGAGTGAATGTCTATCTCCTGAACTCTCTGAGCATAACTCAGAGAAATTCCGCCGGAGATGCTGATAACCGTAACTACAAAGCCTATACCGTATCTCCGAGAATCGGAATCCAGTATCACCGAAAAGAGATCTTTCCTGAGATCGATTTCGTCCTCGGTACAAGCTTCGAAGTGGAAGCTCCTTCCACTTATAAGGCCCAGGATGGAGCGCATATCGATGGAATCTGGAGAAGAAACGGTAGTGATTCTTTTCAGACGGGTTTTATCTATAACGTCGGCGGATTCATCGGACTTCAATCCGCTTATTAGGCATAATTTGCCTCCCCACAAAACTGTCTAAACTTTAGCCGCCCTCTCCCGAAAAGATAATTATCAGCACGAATCACAGGAAGTGATTCCGCTAAAAACCACGGAGGGTTTATGACTAAAGCAAACACCAATACAGTTCAAAACAATGTTAAAGATGTTCTTTTCCAGAAGATCGGAAACACATGGTTCATTTTCTCCGAAGTGAACAGTGAGGTTGTTTATTCAGTCATGCCAGCGGGTATGGATCCTAAAACAACAAAACTTGAACTCTACGAGATCATCGAAGAGCACATGACTAAGGTAGCTTCTCACAAGAAACGCTCACCTGAAGCCTCAGTTGCTTAATTATGGGTGCTCCGAAGCTCTACTCTAAGCTTTACTCAGAGAAAGACCAGGAGACCAACCTCCGTGATAAACAGATCATTGAGGCGCTGATGAAGCGCCTCAATGAAAGAATTCAAAATAATCCGGAAGATTGTAAGAAGGCCGCTCTCATTCTCGAGAACTGGCTGAAGAAGAAATCCTAGGCCTTGTAGGCATTCACCGTATGAATCACGTAATCGATTTCTTCCTGCTTGATATAAGCAAACGCTGGGAAATTAATCACTGATTTTGCAATCCAGTCCGCATGACCGTGAGAAATTTTTCCACCAAGATGAGCAGTTGCTCCCGGTTGCATACTCATCGCTCCCGGATAAACAGTTCCGTAACCAATATCATTTTTTTTCAGATACTCGATGAAAGCAGGTCTTGATTCCGGTGTCATGAGTCCCACCGACAGATAACCATTTTCCCAGACATCCGAAGAAGGCCCCATCATTTTGAGCGAAGGATTTTTAATTTTCTTCCTATATTCTTCGCAAGCATGCCTGCGACTCGCGAGTTTTGCATCGAGATGCTTAATTGATTCCAGCATGAACATCGCTTCGTAAGCCCCGAGACGAGAGTTCCATCCAATCATGCCGTGATCGTAGTGACCGGTGCGCCCGTGGTTCAGAAGAATTTTTGTCGTATCAGCAATTTTCTGATCAGTTGTGAACACGGCGCCGGCATCCCCACTTGCTCCCAAAACTTTCGCAGGATAAAAACTGGTCGTCGAGACATAGGCATTTGCCAGAAGACTTTCGCCTTTGATTTTCGTTCCGATCGCCTGAGCACAATCTTCAATCAAGAGCACGTTCTGCTCTTTACAATATTTTCTGATCTCAAGAGTTTCCGGGCACGCCCATCCGTAAAGGTGAACCATGATAAGTGCTTTGGGTTTAAACTTCTCTACTCCTTCTTTCACAGACGCCAGAGTGAGGTGAAGAGTTTCTTTGGAAACATCAATCACGTACGGAACAGCACCGACGTTCACGATGGACTCGAAAGTCGCCCAGAAAGTCATATCTGGCAGAATCACTTTATCGTTTTTTTCTACACCCGCTGCTCGAAGAGCGAGCTGAATCGCATCAGTTCCATTCGCACAACCAAGAGCAAAAGTTGTTTTCGTATAGTCTTTTAGAGCAGTTTCAAATTGCCCTACCACCGGACCACCTACAAAGTGTCCATTCTTGATCAGTTCAGCAGCTTTCGCTGTGACAGTTTCATAAAAACCATTTTCATAACGAAGGATATCGATAAACGGAATCTTCATTTTTTCTCTCTTTTTTGTGACGGTATTCACGAAAGAGTTTACTGAAAATTCGTCTGAGCGTCTTGCAAAACCCACCAAAACGATCCGGAATACCCGAGCAATACGGTACGCCTCTCTACATAAATCATGCACTTCAAAATGATATTTCTCCCAATGAAAGATAGGGAAAAATTTTCCTCAAGACTCAAGAATACAAACCGAAACGCTAGGTCAACAAGCACCATCACAGTGATGGAGCAAAAAAACTAAAAGAAGCATTGATGCTTCAGATGGGACTTGAACACCCCGTCATCTGCCAAGGAGGTAGTAATGGTATTAACCGGAGGATAGTCTATGGGTTTTAGAATTAACACGAACGTTGCTTCACTTCAGGCGCAAACATCGCTTGGAAAAGTTAACAGAGAATCAGAAGCAAGCTTTTCGAAGCTGAGTTCTGGTCAGAGAATCACAAAGGCGGCAGATGATGCAGCAGGGCTCGCGATCTCGGAGAAACTCAAAGCCGAAATTCGCTCTACTCAGCAGGCAACACGAAACGCTAATGATGGTATCTCGATGATTCAGGTTGCAGAAGGTGGTCTCAACGAAACAAGTAACATCCTTACTCGTCTCCGCGAACTCGCGATGCAATCGGCATCAGATACTGTTGGTGATACTGAGAGACAAATGTCGAACCTTGAGTATCAGCAGTTGAAGTCGGAAATGGAACGTATCTCGAAAGTTACTGAGTTTAACGGTAAAAAACTTCTCGACGGAAGCGGAGAGAAGTACGACTACCAGGTTGGCTCGGGTAACAACGAATTCGAAGATAGAATTTCATTCGATGCTTCTTCACTGAACGCAAGCCTCGACTCGATCGGGATTGAAGGCGCTGATGTTTCTTCGAAAGAAAGCGCACAAGATTCTTTGGCTCAGCTTGATGGTGCGATTGAGAAAGTTTCCGGTCAGCGTGCGGTTCTTGGTGCTACTCAGAACCGACTCACTTCTACAGTGACAAACCTCCAGGTTTTCTCTGAGAACATGAGTGCAGCTAACAGCCGTATCCGCGATGTGGATTATGCTGAAGAAACTGC
>JBKJNQ010000027.1:0-8165 GCA_046593575.1 Bacteriovoracaceae bacterium | reverse complement strand
GATTCGTAAATGAATCCTCTATCGACGGAGACCACTAAAAGGTCTCCGTTGTTTTTTAAGCACAGATCTAATTTTCCCTGCACCTTTAAATCCCCACAATCCGTCACCCTTTCCATCGCAATCAAATCTTCCGGTATGAAGTACTGCTGAAGAAAAATTTCCCGCACGATCCGCGCTCTTCCTTCTTCGCTCTCGTGATAGATGCGGATGGGAGATGCGTAGAGGGGAAGGCTGAACAGGAAGCAAAGGCTAATAGCGAATTTCATGGTTCTCTCTTTCTGTGATCGTTTTAAAATGCAGGTTCTGAATCATGGGCAGGATTTCCCAGTTCTCATGCTGAAAGAGAAGGGCGGCTTCATCTTCCTTCACGAGCACTGTCACTCTCTGATCAAGTTCAGTTCCGCCCTTGTTTAACATCCCGTTTATTTTCTTTCTTCCGGATCTCGTCATGAGAAGGACTTTTTTTCCGTTCTGAAACGGAGTATGGAGACGGGCCTCAAGCTGGACTTCCACCCAGCCTGGAAGGACTTCAGGGGTTTCGGCCGATGTGGTGTTACTTCCGCCGAACAGGACGAAGAAAAAAACATTGGAGAGAAGAATCGCGACCGCGAGCTTCATCCACCAGAGTTTAGTCCGGGTATCTTTGGCGGAGATGATGCCAGCGAGTTTCGAAATCATTCAGGTGCTCCTTAGTTCTTTTTTCAAAAGTCTTGTTCAGCCAGAAAAGCCCCACGTAGAGGAGGCTGGCCGAGGTTAGTAAGAGGATAAGATTGAGGACAACTTCGCCCCGCTCTCCCAGGATTTCCGGAGAAGCTTCGGATTTAAGGAATCGAGCCCACTGGCGTCCCATTCGACGGAAAGCGCGTAGGGAGAGGAGAGGTATTGATTGGTCCATTTGGTTTTCCTCAGTTTCGCTGATCCGGCCGTTTCTCTCTGGTAGCCTGATCCCGATAGTTCGAAAGGAGTTATAAGGAGGCGAGGATCAAGAGGACATCCTTTTGACTTAAGCTCAGCGGTTTTTTTCAGGTATGGAATGAGGCCCGTATTCTGAAGAAGAATTAAAGTGCGTTTGGCCTTCTCTGCCTCGAGTGCTCCGCCCTGAAGACCAGGGATAAACATCATGATGAGTTTCGCTTTCTCGATATTTTTGATCGCCCAGTTGGTTCGCCCCATGAACTTCATGTAGCGGGAGAGTTCCCCCTCGGTTTCTTTTACACACAAAAAGAGTTCGGTGCGTTTTTCGAGGAGATGAAAAGATCTCTGCAGCCTTAATGCACAAAGAATCATTACACCTGAAAGACCCGCTACAAAGAGGACGAAAAAAAGATTCACGTCGCCTCGCTGGTTCATATTTTTCCGGACAATTTGAGCGAGACGTAATGAAGGCGGTGAGAGCTGACCCTGAACCAGGATACTTTTTTCCCACTTAAATTCGTGACGATCCCACAGCGGAGAAGAACTTCTTTGTCGGTGGCCGGGGACTTTGAGAGAAGAGTTCTGGTCATCAAAGTCACCGATGATCTCCAGGCCTCCTGGCGACAGACAGTCAGCTTGTGGAGAGTGACTGCCTCCTGTCCCAGAAGAACCATGAGAGTGACGGAGAGGATGATGACCAGGATCTTCAATTTTTGCGGTCCCGGAGAGTGATCTCATCCGTGATCTGGCCCTTCATATTATCGATGCGCTTTTTCACGACATCCCCGAACTCGCGGACGGCGATGAGGCAGCAGATGCCGACCAGACTCGAGATGATCACGTATTCCATGATTCCCTGGCCTTTTTCATTGTTCATAAACTTCTTCATAGGACCTCCTGTGTTCCGGCAAAGTAACCGCTTCAGGGGAAAAAGGTCGAGGAGGAGGAGCTATAGCTGAGCGAATTGTTCAGGTTAGAAAAAAGGTCTTTGAGCTTATGGGTCAAGCCCTTAAAATATAAAGCATATGGAAGAAAACAATAAAGTCGTCATTTTTGAAAAGAAAGAGCTCCTCCTCATTTCTTTTCTTATCTTAGTCCTCATCGTCACCAGTTTTACGATTGGTGTGAAAATGGGGAAGCGCATTTCACTTGATACCGTTGGTGTCATGCCGGAAGACAAAAAAGAAGTAGAGCTGAAATCCGCGGTGGAAGAAGATGTGGAGAAAACACTTTCTTCTGAAGCTCAGCTGACGGACGAAGAAAAATTAAAGAAGCTCATGGAAGAATCGAAAACGAAACTCAGTGATGAGCTTCAGAAATTTTCGAGCGATGAAAAAACTTCGGCACCCAAAGACACCGCCGTGACATCGGAAAATCCTATGTCGGGAAAATACACGATCCAGCTTGGGTCTTATAATACTGTGGAAGAAGCGAAGCAGTTCGCTGAAGGCTTCACGGTTCGTGGTTACAATCCGATCATCAACGAAGTGAAAATTGACAGCAAGGGCACCTGGTATCGCGTGAGCCTAGGTGCTTTTGAAACTGTTGAGTCTGCGAAAAGATACATCCGTGAAGAAAAAAGTCTCTTCACCGGTCAGGATCACGTCATCACCGAAATTAAATGAAAAAATATCTCATCGGTACAGCGGTCGTCATCATTCTCGTAGTGATCTTCGTTGCCGTACCGAGGTTTCAGAAATATGGGCTTGTGGCAAAACGCGCTGAAGGGCGTGTCTACGCAAGAAAAATTTCTGCCTTCATGACAGATTATAAAACGAAGAATGGTAACTTCCCGGGCGAAATCGAAATCAATTCAGCTGTTAAAAATGAAATGGGCGATCGCTACAAGTGGGGAGTCGGAAAAGCTGTCGCGACTTTTTGCCCGGACTGCATGATTACTCCTGATAGCTACAAGATCGTTGTCTTCGGGAATCTAGATAAAGATCCTGAAAACGATGTGCTCGTTATCATGAATGACGTGGATGATGTGGTTGTCGTGACTGATGACTCGATTTAGAGTTTCACTCTCTTCGTAATTTCTTCGGGCAGAAAGCTTTTCTCAAGCGCCCACTGATTCATCTGACGTAAATTTTCCTTCGTCATTCCCAGTTTTTCTGCCACTTCATACTCATGAGTGAGATCAATCCCCATGATCTGTGGATCGTCGGAGTTCAAGGTGACTTTCACTCCCTGATCGTAGAGAAATTTAAACGGATGATCTTCGATTCTTTTCACACACTGAGTGAGCCAGTTGGACGTAGGACAAACTTCTAGCACCACGTTGCGGTCTTTCACGAGTTTCATGACATCCGGGTCTTTCGCGATCTGAATGCCGTGGCCGATTCGGTCGGCCTGGAAAATTTCAAGAGTTTTTCTCACGTGATCAGCAGACGAGTCTTCACCAGAGTGTATTGTGACACCCATGCCAGCCTTTTTAGCTTTGGCGATTGAGGGAGCGTAGTCGGTGAATGATTCCGGAGTTTCGAGATCGGCGAGATCAATCCCAAACAAGCGGTCAGCATTTTTGTGAGAGGATTTCCGGTAGCGAAGAATATCTTCGGTACTCTGGAGATTTAAGGCGAGATCCATCGAGCGGGGCATGATGTGAATGAGACCCACGTGGATGTCGTATTTATTCATGCCCTCAGTAATTCCGTCGATCACACCTTCAATAATTTCATCGTTACCGAGAGTCTTGCCTTTAGCGATATACACGGGAGCAAAACGCAGCTCCACGAGCTTGATACCATCGAGGAAGCAGTCTTCGACGTTTTCAAAGGCCACGCGCTTGATGCCTTCATAGCTCACGAGAACTTTTTGAGTCGTGAGAAAGGAATGGAGAACATCTTCGAGATTCTTCATCGGCTTACGAATGGTAATCTTGTGATCGAGTTCGGCCAGAGTCGCGGCGTTCACATCAATATTGTGCTTGCGGGCGAGTTCATGAACGGTGCCGATGCGGATACTGGCATCAAGGTGGCGGTGAAGTTCTACTTTGGGGAATTTGCGCCAGTCCATATTAGTAGAAGAATCCAACTTCGAAGGCCATGGAGAGCCAACCGACGGGAAGAGTGCGGTCACTTTTCGATTCATTTCCGCGGGTCGGACGAACAACACTTCCGATGTTATAGGACATTTTTCCGCCGTAGAAGAAATTCGTACTCGAACGCTTATGGATTCCGTAACTGGTTGTGAGACCGTAGCCCGTGTAAGTCTCGTCGACGAATTCTTCTTTCATCGAGAGATAGTTGATGAGGACATCGATATTCTCGAACACGTCTTCCGTTGGATAAAAATCCAGAAGAAGCTTGAAGCGGTAACTTAAACCAAGTCCCAGACCGCGAATGCTGTTCTTGGTATTACCCGGTCTTTTGGAAGCTGCTTCTGATCCGGTCTTCGCATTGGTAGAGATGGTATCAAAAAAAGTGTTGTGATTAAAAAACTGAGCACCATACCAGATATTGTTATAGCGCTTCGATTTATGGAAGTAGCTTACTTCAATGCCGTAAAGATCCTGCGGATGCTCATAAGATCCATTCAAATGGCCCGCAAGGGAGAAGCGGTTCCAGTCGAGACCAGTGAAGCGTCGCTGGTCTTTGATACCGAGATCGGTATTGAGATCATAGATCATGCTATCGTGCCGGAGATGCTTCTCCGGTTTTTTGATGAGAACTTCTTCAGTCGAAGGATTCCATTCTTCTTCGGTGAGATCAAACGGGTCGACCGCCGCAAATGCTGAAAAAGAAAAAAGAAGGAGGAGAGAAAGATATTTTTTCATATTACCTCACCGCCAGATTTTCAAAGTTTTCACCCGGGAAATCTTCGAGACCCATATAGTCTGAGAGCTCGAGCTTCCTCTGGAGATGCTGGTACTTCACGTTCTCTTCGTTAATGCTCGCGAGGACCAGGTTATCAACGGCAAATTTGATGTCCGAATAAGTCGCGCGGGTACCCATGTAGTTATCAAGAACGGAATCATAGTTTTTCTGAGCGTTCTTTCTTTGCGCCGTCGCGACTTCAACCTTCTGCTCGAGGAAACGGAGAGTTTTGTAGATGGTGCGGACTTTAACTTCGAGCAGGCGTCTCGTATTGAAGTAATTAATCTCGGAGATTCTTTTCTGGAGATAGGCCGACTGGTTCTGGCGCGAGTTAAAAAATCCTCCGTCACCGAGGATCGTCCAGCGAGCATTGATCGACGCCGAGAGATCGATGTTCCGGTATCCTGAGCCCGAGGTCTGGTAATTCCAGCGGGATCCGCCGTTATCACCTTCGTTAAACCCTTGCGTGTAGGTACCAAGATCCACCGTGAATTTTGGCAGCGGAAGATTATCTTTCAGAGTCTTTTCATAAAAGCGGGAAGAATTGTCGTAATTGAGTTTGGCGTTCCGGTAATCCACTGACTGCTCAAGTGCGAGGGCCAGAGATTCTTCCATCGTGGCATTCACGGGAACATACTTCAGTTGTTCCACCGAGCGATAAGACCCCTGATACTCATCCCCCAGCACATTGGCCATGGTCTCTTCTTCAACACCGACGTCAAACATCGCCTGATTGTATTCCGTCTGAGAGCGCAGGAATTCTGAGCGAGTCTGGTAATATTCCTGAGCGCGGATTTTTCGAAGCTGAAGGCGCTCGCGAGCGAAGCGGTGGATAAACGATGTCTGGCGAAGCTGTTCTTGCTTGGTGCGAAGAATTTCTTTTACCCGGATCATGTTGAAGTACTGACTGATCAGGCTGAATTTAAGACGCCGCCGCTCCTCAAGGAGAGAAACATTGGCTCGGTTTAGAGTCTGCTTGTTGGTTTGATAGGCGAGGTAGTCTCTGCCCCAGTTAAAAACTGTGTACTGACTAAAGCCCAATTGAAGAGTTCCACCCGGAGATTCGTTCGGTCCATTCAGATTAGTGCCGGTATCCTGGGAAGAAGTTCTCCAGCGATCAATCTTGTGAGGATCAGTGTTGAGACTCAAGGATAGTGTGGGAAGCCAGAAACTTTGCCAGAGATTGGTTTTCGCGATTTCGATTAGTTCTTTTTGCTGACCTCGGATCTGCTGGAAAGCATTTCTTCGGAAACCTTCTTCAATCACAGAACGTAGATCCAGATTTCTTCCGGCGTTGTCTTTCACGTCACGGGTCTTCTTACTATTCCAACGGGACTTGTCGTTAAAAACGGATGTGTCGAGATTATCCGGATCTTCCTGGATGGTCGTCTCGAGTACCGAGAGTTCTTCATCCTGGGCAAATCCAGTGAAGCTCATGAATGACAAAATGAGGATCAGAATCCAGGGCAAAGGAGACTCCCAAAAAACGATGATGTGTGTGAGGAAACTTTAACACCAACAAAACTGAGAAGTAAAATCAGTTATTGAAGAGCGATGCCCGGACAGCCTGAGCGGACGATGTTTTCTTCCATCGTTTGAATCTGAAGTTCAGCGAGATGGAGTTCATTGCGGACGCGGATTTGATGGGCCTCGACTCTTGCGTGGAGAGTTTCCCGGGCATTAGGAGTTTTCTTCACGAGATCGCGATTCCGCTGGAGAAGTCCCTGCAGACGCTGCTGAACGCGGACTTTTGCGTCTCTCTCTTTCACCAGCTCTTTACAACGAAGTGAGAGCGCTGGTTTGGTGATGGGGTCTCGCAACAATTCATCTTCCTGAGCGAAAGAGAGCATCGTCAGCGCCAAAAGAATGACAGTTCCGAAAGACTTCATGGAATAAATCTATCATGGGCGAGTATTAACGCAAAGGCGAATCTGTTGTCGCTTCGTCTCGGCTTGGCTAAGATGAGGGGTCAAATTCAATCATTGAGGTTCTTCTTCATGGCCACCGTCGTGATCCTCATTCCGGCCCGTTTCGCATCAACAAGATTCCAAGGTAAACCTCTCGCAAAAATCCTGGGTATTTCCATGATTGAGCGAGTGTTTAAAAACTGCGCGGCCTCGGGGTTTCCGACGTTCGTGGTGACGGATAATGATGAGATCGAAAAGCACGTAAAAGAATTCGGTGGAAAAGTTTTAAGAGTCGATGACGATGTTCCTTCGGGATCAGAAAGAATTGCTCTGGCCTATGAACGTCACTGCCTTCGGATGAATCCCGATCTCGTGATCAACGTTCAGGGAGATGAGCCGCTCCTGAAAGGCGATGTGATTAAAGAGCTCGCCGAATACCATCTGAAAAATACCTGCGCCATTGCCACTCTCGTGCGTGAGAGAAATGCCTCGGAAGAAGATTTTAGAAATCCGAATGTCGTGAAAGCGGTCTTTGTTGAAAGCTCGAACGAGTGTCTGTATTTTTCCCGAGAATCGCTTCCGCATGATCGCGACGGAAAAAATACTCACAGCTGGTATCACCACATCGGTGTGTATTCCTATCGGCCAGAAGCTCTTTCGGCCTTCGTGAAACTTCCCCAGGGCAAACTCGAGAACCTTGAGAAACTCGAGCAGCTGAGAGCACTTGAGAATGGCATGAAGATCGAGGCGATTAAAACGACTCAGAAACTTATTGGCGTCGATGTTCCGGAAGATATTAAAAAAGTTGAAGGGGCCCTCGCATGAAACACACGAAGAAATATATTTTCATTACCGGTGGTGTGACGAGCTCACTCGGGAAGGGACTTGCGGCCGCCAGTATCGGATGCCTCCTCGAGAAAAGGGGAATCCGGATTAATATGCTGAAGATGGATCCCTACATCAACGTTGATCCGGGAACCATGAGTCCGATTCAGCACGGGGAAGTTTTCGTGACCGATGACGGAGCGGAGACGGATCTGGATCTTGGGCACTACGAAAGGTTCACGAGCCTCTCGCTTACGCGCGAAAATAATTTTACCACCGGGAAAGTTTACCTTCAGGTGATTGAAAATGAGCGCGAAGGAAAGTATCTCGGAAAAACGGTTCAGGTCGTTCCGCATATTACGGATGAGATCAAAAGAAGAATTCATCTCGCGGCCGAAAAATCTGATCTGTTGATCGGTGAGATCGGCGGTACTGTTGGTGATATTGAATCTTTGCCGTTTATTGAGGCCATCCGTCAGTTCGCTCTGGATGTTGGTCAGGAGAATGTTCTTTTTATTCATCTCGTTCTCGTTCCCTATATTGCAGCAGCGGGAGAGTTGAAATCCAAGCCGGCCCAGCATTCGGTGAAAGAACTTCGCGGCATTGGTTTATTTCCGCACATTATTATCTGCCGTGCTGATCGTGAGATTGATACTCCGATCCTCGAGAAGATTTCTCTTTTCTGTAACGTCGCCAAGCA
>JBKJNQ010000163.1:0-12058 GCA_046593575.1 Bacteriovoracaceae bacterium | reverse complement strand
TTCCCGGACGTCGGACTTTCACCACAACTTTATCACCGTTTAAAAGTTCGGCCTTGTAAACGACACCAATGGAAGCAGTACCAATAGCGTCCTGATCAATTGACCGGAAAACGTCTTCCACTTTTTTTCCAAGACTATCTTCAATGACTTTTTTGGCGACGTCGAAAGGAATACCCTTCACTTTGTTCTGCAGGAGTTTCAGTTCCCGAATAAGTCCCGCATCGAGAATGTCTTCGCGGGTCGCTAGAAGTTGTCCGAGCTTAATGAATGATGGACCAAGTTCTTCAAATGAGAGGCGAAGTTGTGTGCCAAAAATTCCCCACCACTCTTCGGGTGTGAGATCTTCGCGTTTCAGTTCACTGACACGGGCAGGAAGAACGAATCCAGGAATGAGTTTATCGAGACCAGATTTCACAATCAATTCTGAGAAACCGTGGCGCGCAAGCACAGTCAGGATTTCGCGGAATCTTCCCACGTTCTTGATCGTCTTCGTAATTCCTATACCAGTCCGAATGATGTCCATATTTCCGATATCGCTTTTCCTCCTATGGTAAGTTAAAATGCTTCAGGAACCAAAGATTCAACCCGTTAGAAACATTTACCTATGCTAAAGCTGACTATTTTAATCATATTTACCCTTTTGGGAGATGCCTTCGGCGCAGAAACCTGCAGCCGGGTAGCGACGATTAACTATCAGGAAGTTCTGGTGGATGTTTCGAGTAACAATCGTGGTGAGGGCCTTCGTTACTATTTGGAAAAAGACCAAATATCTAAAAGTCTTCTCAATGAGTATCAGGACAACAACCGGCCAAGCTGGAAATCGGCAGCCCTTTCGACGCTGGGAACAGGGATGATCCTCTTCGGGATCCTTCGGCCAAACTCAGGAGAGGCCGAAAGTTACACGAATCGGAACAACCTTCTGATCGGCGGGGTTTCTATGATTGCCGTCAGCTATCTTGTTTCTCGAACCAATCAGTACAAGAATGAGCACCTTCTTCAGCAATCAGTTGAAGAATACAATAAGCGAAATACACCTAAGATTTATCTCACTCCACTTGGTAATACGAAAAATATGGGGCTTGGTGTGGGTGTGGGACAGGAGTTCTGATGTCTCTTGTTTGTTACAAATGCACCAAACCGCTTTCAGATTCCTATAAGATCATGGTCTCAAGATCAGATATCTGTCCTAACTGCCGGGCCGACATCCGCTCCTGTAAAATGTGCCAGTTCTACGATATCAAGGCCTACAATGAATGCCGCGAAAGCAGTGCTGCCCGGGAAGTCGAGAAAGAGAAGGCTAACTTTTGTGACTACTTTAAGATAGGATCGGGTGCAAATGATGCGGATAAAGCACGCCAGGAAGCCATGGCAAAAGCCGCTGCTCTGTTTAAGAAGTAAGGATTGATATGAGCGAATGTTTGATGACAACTTTTGGAAGAAAATTGCTGGAAGATGAACTTCATTTTCTCGTTCGCACGGAACGTGAGCAAATCAAGCAGGCCATCTCTGATGCCCGAGAGCTCGGTGACTTAAAAGAAAATGCTGAGTACCACGCTGCTAAGGAAAGACAGTCCCTCATTGAAGGCCGGATTCTTGATGTACAGAGTAAGCTTGCGCGTTCACGCGTGATTGATACGACGGTAACGAAAACAACCAAGATCGTGTTCGGTGCAACGGTTCAGATTTTTGATAATCAAAAAGATATCTCCCTGACTTACCAGATTGTCGGTGAAGATGAGGCGATGTCTGATGCCAAGAAAATTTCTTATACATCTCCCCTTGGAAAAACACTGATCGGTAAAGAAGTGGGAGAAGAAGTTGTCGTGAAAGCGCCAAAAGGTGACCTGAGCTATGAAGTCCAGGACATCAAGTACGGCTGAGATTCAGTGGAACTCTCCACTCGATGATCTCGTAACCTCCAAAAAACCTTCTCCGACTCTTGAGAAAATCAAGGAGGCCGGACTTACAAAACTCGAAGATCTTCTCTGGGTGCTACCGCTTCGGATTAACCGCATGCCCGCCCTCCAACCTTTCCGGGAAGCTGTCCTTGATCAGTATTTCCTCGGTGAGGGAAAAGTTATTCACGTCGATATCAAGATGGCGTTCGGAAGGCGTGGCAAGGGCAACATCATGCTCTACAACGGATATGTCGTCGTCAAGGATCATGCCTCTTCCGAATCATTGTCTCTTCGCTGGTTCAATCTCTATCCCAATCAGAAAAAGCAAATTGAGTCTCTCGAGACGATCCGTTTTCTGGGACAAGCTCAGGAATACAAAGCGCAGAAACAAATTATCAATCCGCAGATTCTGAACGTTGAGGGCGCGCTCTTATCTCCCTACATTATTGAGTATCCAACTTTAAATAAAGTCGGAGGCACTCATCTTAAGAAATTTATCGACCTCATCCCCTCGGCTCTCTGGAACAACGTCCGCGAGACTTTGCCTGAGCTTGGTTACAATAAAGAGATGACGCTGGCGGAAGCTTTTCGGGTCATGCACGGAAGAATTCCTGTGGCCGAATTCTCCCTTGAGAAAAAAAACAGGGCCGAAGAGCGACTGATCTATGAAGAGTTTCTCGGTGATCAGTTAAAAATTAAAACGAGACGAAAATTCATCAAGAGAAAGGATGCGCCTGTTTTCACCATCAACACTGAGGAAGAAAAAAAACTCATTCATTCACTACCTTTCAGCCTCACCGATGATCAGCTCAGTGTTTACGAAGATGTAAAAAAAGACCTGAAGTCCGGACATCCCATGATGAGGATGATCCAGGGTGATGTGGGCTGCGGTAAAACGATTGTCGCTTATCTCGCCACAAGAGTCGTGAATCTCAAAGGATCGCAGGCCGCCCTCATGTGTCCCACGGAGGCGCTGGCCAATCAGCACTTTGAATCTTTCCGCTCGCTCGTACCCGATCTCAAAATGTCCCTTCTCCTCGGCTCCACCAAGGCGAAAGAGAAAAAAGAAATACTGAAGAAGCTACTCTCGGGTGAAACGGAACTCATCATTGGAACTCATTCACTGTTTCAGGACACCGTGATTTTTAAAAATCTGGGACTCGCTATCATCGATGAACAACACAAGTTTGGTGTAGAACAAAGACTGCGACTCGTCTCCAAGGGAATTGGAACGCACTCCCTTATCATGACGGCAACTCCCATACCAAGAACCCTTAGTCTCGCTCAATACGGAGATCTGGATATTTCTTCCATCCGCACGATGCCCGCCGGAAGAAAAGGAATCAAAACCCGCATCACCGAAAAAGTGAATTACGAAAAATTCATCGAATTCGTGAAAGGCAGGCTTTCGGTCGGAGAGCAGGCCTACTTCGTTTTTCCCGCCATTGATGAATCTGAAACTCTCGATATTCAGAATGTAAAAGAAGCCTTTAAAACATATGAAAAAACATTTAAGGGTTTTAAAGTAGCGATGCTTCACGGTCAGATGAAGTCCGATGAAAAAGAAACAGTTGTTCAGGATTTTCGTGACCAGAAAACACATATTCTGATATCAACCAGTGTGATTGAAGTTGGGATTAATATTCCCAATGCTACCGTTATGGCGATCTACAACCCGGAGCGCTTTGGACTCTCCTCACTCCATCAGCTACGCGGCCGCGTTGGTCGGGGTGAAAAAGGTGGCTTTTGTTTTCTTGTTCTCGATAAGAATCCGAATCCTGAAATTCTCACCCGGCTTAAAGTGATTGAAAATAACACGGATGGTTTTGTCATCGCAGAGGAAGATCTTAAATTCCGCGGTGAAGGAGATCTCTTCGGAGTGGATCAATCAGGAACCGTAACTACCAGAAGACTCGCTAATTTTCTTCTTCATACCCCGATCCTCGAACGAGTTGTAAAAGATGTGGAAAAACTTGAAGAAGAAAGACCAGAGCTCCTTGAGCCTATTTTCGAAAAACTCGCAAAAGACCAGAAAATCCTCGATACTATCTGAGAGGTTTTCATGATTAAATTTTCTATTACCGAGAGTCCAGACCAGGAAGTCCTGAGCACCTTCGAGTATTTTCATAACCTCATCTATATTGGTCGCAAAACAGGTAATCTTACGATTCATGATCCAGCACTTCACGGTACCCACCTTCTGATAGAAGTAGTAGGCGAAGATATGATTGTTCATCCTCAGAAAGAAGTTGAGTTCTACCTGATCAACGGTAAGCGCGCGACGACACCGAGGAAAGTAAAACTTAATGACATGGTAAAAATTGGCAACACGACGATTAAGCTTATCGCTTTCCAGGAAACTCCGGTAACGAGCAAGAAAGCAACCCTGAACAAAAAACTTGATCATCTCATTGAAGAAAACTCTCATCGCCTGCCGGTGATTGAGGCCCTCTCAAAATTATCCAAATAATATGCTGATTAAAAGTGAATCGAATTTTTACCGAACTGCTGATCATGAACAATTGTTCTTCTCGAAGAACTTTGACGTTGCCGACAATTCTAAACCCATCCTGGTATTTAACTATGGACTGGTTTGCAGTAATCATCATTGGCGCTTTCAGCTTTCTTATTTTGAAAGTCTGGGCTATCAAATTCTGATTCACGACTATCGCGGTCACTTCCAGTCTTCCGGGGCCCACGATGTCAGTAAGATCACTTTTCCGCAGATTGCAAAAGATACGGCAGGACTATGTGACTATCTTGGCATAAAGAGTGCTTTCATGCTTGGCCACAGCATGGGTGTGAATGTCTGCCTTCAGATCGCGAAAGATTTTCCAGAACTCATGGCCGGGATGGTTCTCATCTCTGGAACTTTTATGCCGGTGAAAGACGTCATGTTTGATTCGAACCTTATGGAATTCGTCACACCATTTTTAGAGTCATTCAAGATGAAGCATCCCGAGCTTCTGAAAAAAATCTGGAACTCGGGTGGGTACAATCCGCTGATAAAAACAATTATTCACTCTACCGGCTTTAATAAAGAAAAAGTCTCAAAAGAGTTTATTGAAATCTATCTCAACCGGGTGGGTCAGCTCGGACCTGATATTTTCTTCCAGCTCTTTAACGAGATGACGAAGCAGAATATTGTCTCAAGTCTTGGACGCATGAAAATGCCGGCACTCGTAATCGGCGGCCATCATGACAATGTGATTCCGAATCATCTTCAGAGAACTTTGGCGGGGATCCTTCCCAATGCTCAGTCCTACTACCTCTATGCCGGCTCCCACGTCCCTCAGGCGGATTATCCGGAACTTGTGAATGAAAGGATGAATCTTTTCATCACCCAGCATGCTGTCTAGAAACCAGACAGCACTGTAAAATATCCACTCTCTCCCACCCTAAAGATGACTTCGATTATCATGAACTCATGAAAACACGAATCCTTCTTGCTCTCACTTTCCTCCTTAGCTCTCAATCCTTTGCGGCCAGCTACTGCACCATCAAAGGAACTTCCGACACCGCGGGATACTTTCCAGGTGATAATCTGCGTGGCCCATCCATCTATGTGAAGGATCGTGGGTACTTCACGATCACAAGTGTAGAAGACGAAGGAGAAATCCTTATCTCTGAAAGAGGATCAAAAAGAGTTGTCCTGGATTTTACCAACAAGAAACTGACAATGGATGGAATGGAATTAGAACTCGTGAAGTGCAAGCGGAACGGATCGGAATAAAAGCGGGGATGCCTGGGCACCCCCACTCCTTATTATTTCTTGGCGACAGTTTCTTCTTTCATGACTTTCTTAGCGAAAATAAAAATCACAAAAGCCACAATCATAAAATCGATGAAGGACGCAACGAACTTTCCATAAAGGATTCCGTTGTAGCTTAGAAGAGAAATATTCTCTACTCCGGCTGCTTTCAGCGCTGGCTGAAACAGAATCGGCGTGAGGATATCTGCGACGAGACTGCTGACAAGAAGATTTAGTTTTCCGCCGATGATAACCGCGATCGCAAGACCGACGACCCCATATTGCTTAAGAAACTCTGTAAATTCCTTCATCATAAAAACTCCTTATTGATGAATAACAGCAACGACACGTCGGTTGAGCTTGCGCCCTTCAGCAGTTTTATTGTCTCCGTGTGGAGATGCTGAGCCGTAACCTTTGGCCCATACTCTTGAACCATCCACTTTCAGTTCATTCACGAGGTGATTTCTCACAGCATCTGCACGTGATTGAGAAAGTTTATCATTGAGAGCTTTTGAGCCCGAGCTGTCCGTGTGACCCTGTACTTCGATCTTTGTTGTTGGATGTTCCGACATGAAAGCTGCGAGCTCTTTCAGATCATTGTCGTAACCTTGAGCGACGACCGCTTTACCAGTTTCAAATTCAACTTCAAGATGCATTGTTGCTTTCTCAGCTTCAGCACATCCGTAAGCATTCACTTTGGTTCCTGGAGCAGAGTTTGGACATTTGTCTTTAGAACCCATGACACCGTCATGATCGTTATCAGTCGGAGCTGCAGCGGCCGCAACCGGAGCTGCCTGAGCAGGAGTATGATCCTTATGAGCAGGACCAAAATAATAAGTCAGGCCAACACGAGCACCAAGAGTGTGGATGTTATGTCCCGGAAGGTTAGCAGCGAAAAGCATTTTGTTCACGTGCTGGTAATCGACATTCAGACCCAAAGAGAAGGCCTGATTAATCGCGTATTCAACGCCGGCGCGAAGTTTCGCTCCGAGTTTCAAGCTGGATGGATTGTAATGAGTGATATCGACAGCACCGAGACCGGCACCAATCACTGGTGTTAAGCGCTCGAGTGGACGAAGACGTTTGAAAAAAGTGAAATCTGTTACCTGAAGGGCAGAGTTCGTGTCACTGAATTCCTGTTTTGTGAAAGCAGCTTCAATTCCGCAAGATTCACAAAGGTGGTAGCGTACATGTGCTCCCCAAGACTCTCCGCCATCAGCAGCTTTGTTGAAAGTGTTTCCAAAAAACGGTGAGCTGTATCCGGCAGAACCGCCGAAACCCCAACGTTTAGCATAATTAAAATCTTCTGCGAACGCAGACGAAGCCATGAGAATGAACACGAAAAGTATTTTCAAAATATCTCCTTCAAAAATGATAGGGAGAATATTTATCAGTTTCTAATCGATGTGCATATTTCTGATGTCGAGAATAGGACGGAAAATTCTCTTCATGGCGGAGCGCAACTGAGAGCGCTTGTACTCATCATGTGAGGCTTCGCCCTGGGTGTTTTTCAGGTGAGACTCGTAATCCGTCAGCTGAACTTCAAACGGATAGAAGAAGCGCACGTCGCGAGAGATCGCTGATGTATCCAGATTCATCAGCGCCTGGGCAACCGGATTTTCCCGGTCTTTTAAGGCCAGCTTTCTGACTTCATTGAAGGAGGCCATGAACGGGTTGCGGTACTTAATCAGCTGCCTGCCGGTAAAATGGATCGCGCGATACTCTTCAAGCGAGTGACGGTTTTCGTGATGATGTTTTTCCGGCGTGCAATCTTCAATCAGGCTATTGAGCCTCTGATAAAAAACATCTTCGGTATAAGTTTCGCGAATCGTTTCTTTATAGAGCGTCTGGATTTTTTTCTTGAGCTTGGTCAGATCAACTAATGTGTTCTGCGACCGACTTGGCTTGATGTTGTTGATCATGATGACGTGGTTCCGGTGAAGGAACTTGATCACTCTGAGAGCATCGAGTTTATTGTACGTGATAATCCGCATCCCGATTCTGTCGAACAGTTCTTCGGCCACGTTCTCCTGCTTATGGAGAAGCTTGATCACGATCGAATCACGAGTCTTCTTGGCCTTGGTCTGGAAGTCATAAAGGGGAATCGACATGCCCGTGTCGTTTCTCAAGAACAGGCGATTCTCTTCATCACGATGGATGAATTTATAAAAGCGATCAAAGATCTGCTGTTGGATGGTTGAGAAGTACCGATAACGGAGATCTTTATCGGTATGAAGAATCGTGTGCATGACCTTCAAGACCACTCCGGCCCACAAACTTTCTTCTTTCGACAACTTCTGATTCGAGTGGCCCGTGGCCGCAAGAAAGAGCTCCGAAATATTGGTGATGGTATAAAGGTAGTTCGGGACCTTCATCTCAAGCCCGTCAGGGTTTCCTTCAATCAGGAAGTAACGCTTCACAAACTGCAGGGCCTCCTGAAAAATGCCGAAAAGCTCAGCACTCTCAACCGGATCAGTGATGTTGAACCCGTATCCGTTCAGGAATTCAGTGACCTGCTGTTTTTCGTAAAGTTCAGTGAGGTAATTAGTAGCATCAAGCGAAGATTTACCGCTGCAAACGACGTCGAATGTTTCCCAGTTGAACGCATAATCTGAGAGGTAATCCGGGCGCTCTGCCATGCTTTGCCAATCTTGGGGATGAGGTTTAAAGTTTAGGAAATGGAAACTAACGTAGAAAGAATGAAAGAGCAAAAAATTCAAGGGCCTTCACTGCTAGTGACGGCCTTCTTATCGTGGTTTTACACAGGGAAATTCCCTAAGGCCCCGGGGACCATGGGAAGCCTTGCGACACTTCCCCTTATCTTTCTTCTGCACGCTCTTCACATCAGTCTTTTCCAATTAATTATATTGATAGTTGTTCTTTATGGAGTCGCGGTTGCTGTCACTCAGCAAGTGCAGAAAACTTATGGGCTTCATGATCCGCAATGGATTGTGATTGATGAAGTCATCGGCATGCTCATCACCTGGGCATTTGTTCCCTCTGTAGATTTTCCCACATTGTTTCTTGTGTTCTCTACATTCAGACTTTTCGACATTATAAAGTTCTGGCCCGCGAGTTATTTTGATCGGCTTCATCACGGTATCGGCACCATCACCGACGACGTCGTCAGTGGTATTTATGCTGGTATTTCATGCATGTTGATCGAGCACTTTATTTAGCTCAAAGCACAAATTTGCTAAACATATCAATTTGTTAGCTTTCCGTAGATTTTCCGTAAAAATTGCAGGAAAGCCGTTGTCGAAAATAAAGGGTGGTGTTAGCTTAAAAATATAACACACACCTTCATAACGGATTATTCAAGAGGGAGAAACTCATGTCTTTTAACAGCAACCAGAACATCAACATCACTGACACGGCCAACAAAAAGAAGGCCCTCGATCTCGCTTTAGCGACGATTGAAAAGCAGTTCGGCAAAGGTGCGATCATGCGCCTTGGCACTGAACAAGCTGACGAGAAAATTCCGGCGATCTCTACTGGCTCTCTCGGACTCGACATGGCACTCGGCATTGGTGGTATTCCACAAGGCCGTATCATCGAGATCTACGGACCAGAATCTTCTGGTAAGACAACTCTCACTCTCCACATCGCAGCTGAATGCCAGAAAGCGGGCGGCACTGTTGCTTTCGTAGATGCTGAACACGCTCTTGATACAAAATATGCCGGCAAGCTCGGTGTCGATATCCCGAACACACTTATCTCTCAGCCGGATTCCGGTGAGCAAGCTCTCGAGATCGCCGACATGCTCGTGCGCTCTGGAGCGGTTAACCTTCTCATCGTCGATTCAGTTGCTGCTCTCACGCCGAAAGCAGAACTCGAAGGTGATATGGGTGATTCACACATGGGTCTTCAGGCCCGTCTGATGTCTCAAGCACTTCGTAAACTCACGGGTTCGATCTCTCGCTCGAACTGTACCGTGATCTTCATTAACCAGCTTCGTATGAAGATTGGTGTGATGTTCGGAAACCCAGAAACAACGACTGGTGGTAACGCTCTCAAATTCTACGCTTCAGTCCGTATGGATATCCGTCGAATTGGTGCCATCAAAGATGGTGAAGCTGTTGTTGGTAACCGCACGAAGATCAAAGTTGTGAAAAACAAAGTTGCTCCTCCTTTCCGTGAAGTTGAATTTGATATCATGTACGGCGAAGGAATTTCTCAGACGGGAGATCTCCTGGATGTTGCTGCTAACGAAGGCATCATTGAGAAAGCTGGTGCCTGGTATTCATACAACAATGCTAAAGTTGGTCAGGGCCGTGAGCAGTCGAAAGAATTCCTCAAGCAAAATCCTGCGCTGATGGCAGAAATCCGCGCGAAGGTTCTCGCTAAGCATGGAATCGGTCCTGCTTTAGAAATCAAGGGCGTCGATATGGCGACCGGTGAGATCATGGATGAGAAGCCAGTGAGTAAGAAAAAAGAAAAAGTTCAGTAAGATGTTTATGAAAAAGGCCACGCAAGTGGCCTTTTTTGTATGTTCCCAACTGAACTGATTTAACACACGGCTTCGCCGGCGCCGGACGGGGCCACCTTGGCGAAGCTCTGCATAAGAATTATATGTATTGTGTAGTTTATGAATTCCAAGTTATCCCAGGTGAAAATCTCCGCTTTGAGAAGGCGTGGTCAGAATTTACTGAGGCCATCTTCAGAGTCAGAGGAAGTTTAGGATCACGATTACATAAAACGATCGCTCCTGATGTATACGTTGCATATGCACAATGGCCTTCGAAAGAAATTTTTCAATCTCAGGTTTTAGATTCAGCATTTACGGAAAAAGAAAAAGCAGCACGAGCAGCTATGCAATCAACTCTTTTAAGAAGCGAACAGAAGTATCATTTAGAAGCTGTTGCCGATCACTTACGCACAGCTTCGCCGGCGCGGGAGTAAAATTGAATCAACGAATCTACAATTACAGTATTCACCTCCTCGCTCGCCAAGATTACTCAGAATACAAACTGAAACAAAAACTCCGTTCCAAAAAAGACAACCTCCCCCACGAAGTCGATGAAGTCCTTCAGAAGCTTAGAGAGAAAGGTCTTCTGCGCGAAGAAGCTTATCGCCGTCTCTTTATCCGCAAGTGGATGCTGAAAGGTGAAGGCGAAGACAAGATCAAGAAACGTGGAGCGATGGAGAAGCTGGTTTTTGAAGAAGGTGAGTTCGAAAACATCTCTAAAGAGCTGGGCTTCACCGATGACGATTCGATCGAAAAGCTCATTCAGAAAAAACTCCGCATGAAAGAGATACCGACGAATCCTAAAGAGAAATTCAAATTGCGGGACAAAGTCCTGCGCTTTCTCATCTCCAAGGGCCATTCCTACGAGGACGCGAAGTCTTCCATTCGTCCCTACTTTACCGGAATCACTGAATAAAAACTATTTTGGTCAAGATTTAACCTCAGGCCTCCGATGAGTCGTTGGTTAATCTTATATCAAGGCGATCCTATGAAATGGATTCTGTTACTTTCGATTCTCCTCACTTCATCTGCGTTTGCAATTTCTCACAAAGAATTTGTGAAACTGAACCGCACTCAGCGTGAATTGATCATGAAGGAGTACCGGAATTTTCTGGGAAATTACTCAAAGACAATTCAGATTACAGAAAGTGAGAAGAAAAATTTCTGGATGGGTATTGAAAATGCCTACGCCGAAGGAACTCTCAATTGTTTCTATGCCGGTTGGCCCAGTTCAAGAAGCGGTGGGAAATGTTCGACACCAAGAACCAATCCATCCTTCATGCGCGAAACGAGTTGCGGGGAAAATAAAATGCCCTGCCAGCCTCTTCTCTTTGGTCGCGGTATTTGCGTAAGTAATGAAACCCAGTCCCAAAGAAATTCTGCTTTCGCAAACTGTGAGAGAGAATCAAAACCTCTTGCTCAGGTGGTGGAATATATTTCTGATCCTCAGGTCTCCCAGGAAGCCGATGAGCTTTTCCGACTGGTGGATGAAATTTGCTCAAGCGGACAACAAGCAACTATCTGCAGAAAAGTTCACGCCCGCGTGGATGAGATTAAGGCCATGAGAACAGCACCAGCGGCCAGAACGATCGCTGATGCCGGTGTCACCGTTCCTGCGACTGCAGATGCTTCCGCGACAGCTCCCGACGATGCTGTGACCGTTGAAGCGGGAACGGCAGCGCTCGATGCTGTGGCGACATTAAATACCGGGGCACGCTGTGAAACCTGCGATGCCATTCGTGCTCAGACAACTGACGAAGGTACACCGGTCAACCGCTCACTTGCTCAGAGTGGAAATAATACTCCTTATCCCAGAATCACTTCCGAGTTCAATCTCGCTTCGTGTGGAACCGGTCAGGGTACGAACGACGGCTACAACATTCGCGGGGTCAATAATTGCCAGCGTGGAGCAGTCACTGTACCCGCAGGATTTATGATTTC
>JBKJNQ010000103.1:0-16273 GCA_046593575.1 Bacteriovoracaceae bacterium | reverse complement strand
GACGGGTTTGTATCCGATTCTCAATAAGACCCTAGGGAGTAAAGAGTTTAAATTGGTTTATGATTTGGGCGGAAACAAGATGACAAAAAATATTCCCGTCGCTCCCGGCGATCGCACAAAATTTTCACTGAGCGATGAGGAGATTGTGGTCCTTGCGAAATGGGCGACTCAGATCGAAGAGCACTATTCACAAAAAAAAGGCCAACTCGTTCCGATGGACATGGAATGGGCCAAAGATGGACAAACGGGTGAACTCTTTATTGTTCAGGCAAGGCCCGAGACGGTGCAATCGCAGAAACTACAAACGAAGAAAAATATTCTTGAATCTTATTCTCTCAAAGAGAAGGGGAAGGTGCTCGTTCAAGGACACAGTGTGGGTGAAAAAATTTCTCAGGGGATGGTTCGAGTTATAGAAAATGTTCATGATCTCGATCAGCTAAAGCAGGGTGAGGTCCTTGTGACAGACAGGACCGATCCGGACTGGGAACCAGCGATGAAGCGTGCGGCGGCGATTGTGACAAATCGCGGAGGACGAACCTGTCACGCCGCCATCGTAAGCCGCGAACTGGGTTTGCCTGCTATCGTGGGGACGGAATCAGGAACGCAAACAATGAAAACTGGTCAGGAAGTCACTGTCTCCTGCGCTGAAAGTGCGATCGGTTATGTCTACGATGGACTTCTGAAGTTCGAGGTCACAAAGGTTGATTTGATAAATCTAAAAAAACCTAAAACTAAAATAATGATGAACGTTGCCGATCCGCATTCCGCTTTCCGACTCTCTTTCATTCCCAATGAAGGCGTAGGTCTTGCGAGAGAAGAGTTTATCATCAGTAACTTTATCAAGATTCATCCCCTGGCACTCCTTCACTTTGATCAGCTTAAAGACGAGAATGAGAAAAGTGAAATCCAACGACTCACACATGGTTACGAAGATAAGTCCCAGTACTTTATTGACAAGCTTGCGCAGGGAGTGGCGATGATTGGCGCAGCTTTTTTTCCCAAAGATGTCATCGTCCGATTGAGTGATTTCAAAACCAATGAGTACGCCAATCTTTTAGGCGGGAAGCAATTCGAACCGACGGAAGCAAATCCGATGATTGGGTTTCGAGGGGCCTCACGCTATTACGACGACCGGTATCGTGAGGGCTTTGCCCTGGAGTGCAGGGCAATGAAAAAAGTTCGAAATGACATGGGCCTGTCGAATGTAAAATTAATGATCCCTTTTTGTCGAACCATCGAAGAGGCGAAGTTAGTACAGAAGGAAATGGAAAAAAACGGCCTAAAGCGCGGAGAAAATAAGCTCGATGTTTACGTCATGTGCGAGATTCCCAGTAACGTCATCCTCGCGGGTGAGTTTGCGGAATTCTTTGATGGCTTCTCCATCGGATCAAATGACTTAACCCAACTTGTCTTGGGAGTGGATCGGGACTCCGAGATCGTCGCCCATGACTTTGATGAGCGAAATCCTGCGGTAAAAAAATTGATCGAGATGGTCATTAAGACGGCAAAAGAAAAGAATAAAAAAATTGGCATCTGTGGCCAGGCCCCTAGTGACTATCCCGAGTTCGCTCAATTTCTGGTGGAACAAGGAATCGATAGTATGTCCCTCAATCCCGATGCCGTTTTAAAAACGACACTGAAGGTGCTGGAGTCAGAAGATATTCTTCAGAATCCGCCGAACCATTCTCGACCCGTTAGGGACACCGATCATGATCGGCCGGTGATCCAATGAGAGTAGCGATTTTTAGCGCTCATATTTTTGAAAAAGAATTCTTTGCCACTGGTAATTTGACCAAGGGATATGAGCTTGTCTTTTTTGAAGCGAGTCTCAGTGCTCAAACAGCAGCATTAGCGGACAAGTTTGATGTCGTCTGTTGTTTCGTCACCGACAAACTGGACCGGGAGGCCTTGGGTCTCTTGAAAAAATCGGGTGTTCGTCTCGTGGCCCTTCGATCGGCCGGTTACAATAATGTGGATCTGGATGAAGCCGATCGTTTGAAGATTCCGGTCGTCCGGGTGCCCGCTTATTCTCCCCACGCCGTGGCCGAATATGCCGTCGGTCTTCTTTTGAGTCTCAATAGAAAGATTCATCGCGCGAATGCCAGAGTTCACGAGTTGAATTTTTCACTCGAGGGGCTAATGGGATTTGATCTCCATGGAAAAACCGTAGGAGTTATTGGCACCGGTCGCATCGGGACAGTGTTCGCGACCATCATGCACGGATTCGGTTGCAAGGTTATTGCCTATGACCCGAAACCTAATTTCAAACTACAAGATGAGAAAACCTTAGCGTTCGTCGCTCTCGATACACTTTTTCAGGAATCAAATATTATCTCGCTTCATGTTCCACTTCTTCCCTCCACGAAGCATCTCATTGATGCAACTGCCTTAGCACGAATGAAAAAAGGAACGATTGTCATTAACACAGGAAGAGGGGCGCTCGTAGATGCGCATGCTCTTATTGTGTCGCTGAAATCTGGACATCTGGCTGGGGCCGCCCTCGATGTATATGAAGAAGAAGAGGGAATATTTTTTAAGGATCTCTCTGACCAGATGTTGCAGGATGATGTCTTGGCCCGGCTATTGACTTTTCCGAATGTCCTTCTTACTTCTCACCAGGCGTTTTTTACCCGGGAAGCCTTAACTAAAATTGTTGAAACCACATTTTGGAATATCGCAGAGTTTGAACAGAAAAAAAAGCTTATCAATGAAGTTCACGTTCTCACGCATGTGAAATCCGGTGAAGAAAGTTTAGAACAGGAGCAACAAAGGAATCTCTATGGCCAATAAAAGAAAGCAGCTTTTTATTTTACCGTTTGATCACCGTCATTCGTTTGAAAAAGATATTTTCGAAATCCATGGGAGACCACCAACGGTAGAAGAATCGACTCAGATTTCTTTTTACAAAACCATCATCTTCGAAGGATTTAAAAAGGCGATAGATGGTGGTGTTCCCAAAGAAAGTGCGGGCATTCTGGTGGATGAACAATTCGGTTCAACTATCCTTCGCAATGCCCAGTCACATGGCTTTATTACGGCATGTTCAGTTGAAAAATCAGGACAGAAAGAATTTGAATTCGAATACGGGGATGATTTTGGTGCTCATCTTTTACGTACTCATCCTGATTACGTAAAAGCATTGATTCGTTACAACTCTGAAGGTGACATGGCGATGAATGAGAGACAAGTTTCTCGTCTGCTCAAGCTTTCAAATTTTTGCCTGGAGCACAGTCTTGATCTGATGGTGGAACTTCTGGTTCCCCCTACGTTGTCCCAGTCCTTCAAGAAGCCTGGGGATTCAGAAAGATATAACTCAGAGGTTCGACCTAAGGCGATTGTTGCAGCGATAAAGGAATTGCAAGCTAAAGGTGTAGAGCCAAAAATTTGGAAAATCGAAGGAGTTTCAGAATTAAGCGATTGTGATCGTATTGCGAAACAGGCCTGCTCTCAAGGTCGAAAGTCTGTCGGACTGATTGTCTTAGGTGGCGGAGAGGATACTCAGACCCTAAAGCAATGGCTGAAGTCGGCGGCCATGACTGAAGGCTATATTGGATTTGCGATTGGAAGAACAATTTGGGAGAAGCCGCTTAAGAACGTAAGAGAGAAACAAATACTTTCCCAGGATGCCGCAGAGGAAATTAGTCAAAACTTTAAAATTTTTTGTGATTTATGGCTGAGAGTCGCCAAGATGAAAGACGCGCCTGAGCGACCGTTATTTTTAAATGTATAGAAAATAGAGGAGATATTTTATGAGATTACTAAATGCGATTACTTTTTTTGGAATACTCATTCTTTCTTCCTGTGCTCACCACATGAGAGGGACGGTCGCTATGAAAGTGAACGACCGGGAGGCCCATGTCTGCCTAGATAAGGATGAGGTTCAGGTCGGAGATCGATTGGTCGCTTATTATAACAACTGTAAATATGCAGAAGAAAAATATAGGGACAGTTTAAGTACACCATGTGTAAAGACGAAATTGGGCGGGGCCACAGTGAAACGGATCTTGAATGATCACTATTCTTTAGTTGAATTTGATGTGGGTGTGAAGTTTTCAGAGGGGTCATTTTTAGAAAAAATGTGAATGGTTTCATCCAATGCGGCGCTAGACGAGACCTCAATGGTATTGGGCTTCTCAAGAAACGAGTAAGCTTGTCACAAACCAAAGATCTTTTTTATGACTATGTGCTTGGTCGTTTTAAATTAGATTTGTTGCAATTAAAAGCATAGTTTTCGCTGTGCTTGTCATCTTGAATGCAAATTTAATCAAAAAGGTGAATTGTGAAAATAATTTTTTTTTTTGGTTTGATATTCTTCCTTCAGTTCAACGACGCCCACGCAAAGTTATTTAACTTAAATGAATTTTTACAAGTGGTCGACGAGGCCAATCCCTCAGTGCAAGCATCCAAGCTGAGAGCGATAGAACAAAAACATAGAATCGATCCCGTGGCGACATTGGATGATCCCTTTATAGCCGCTGGTATTGATCAAATTCCCTTCTCAGGAGGCTCGGCTAAATTGCGACGTTATCAAATAAGTCAAACCATTCCATTCCCAGGTAAATTGAGCGCGCGAAAAGAGATTGCTGAGAAAAGAGCCGAGGCCGCAGAATCTGATACTGAAACTCTTAAGAGGCGCATCAAAGTGGTGGCGATTCAAAGTTATCTTCGCGCTAGTTATAATCTGTTGGCGATTCAGCTTAACGAGAGAATACAAAAGATTATTGAGGAAACAGTAGCGAGTGCGAAGTCCCGTTACAAAACAGGTAGTGCCACTCACCATGAATGGCTACTTGGTAAACTCGAACTCTCAATGTTAAACATTGAAAACTTGCGACTCAAAAGACTTCAAATCTCTTTATATGCATTGTTAAATGAATTAAGGAATGTTCCTCCTGATTCACCGATTGAAATATTGCTCGATGATGCGACCTTAACTGAGCCATTACCTGTTGAGGTTAAACTAGATGACCAGCCGGAATTGATGGCATGGAAATTTCAGCAAAAAAGTGCTGAGACCGAACTTAAACTTGCGAAATTATCTTACGCACCTGATTTTGTCATTCAAGGGATGGCAATGGAACCAACAAGAAAGACTGGGAGCATGGGCGCTCAATCCAATTGGGGTGTGATGGTAGGAGTCACAATACCGATATTTTTTTGGAGGAAACAGAGTGAGCTTGTGGCCGCTGCTGATAATGAGCGTTTGGCAGTGGCCGCGGACTATCAGGCACTCCAAAATCGGCTCAACACAGAAATCTCCGAGGCCCGTCAGCTGCTTAGAACTTCTTTGGACGTGATATCACTTTATAAGGAGGATGTTATCCCGCTGACTGAACTTGCATTGAAAAATGCTCGGTCAACCTATGCCACTAAAGCGCTGACACTGGGCCCTCTCCTGGATGTTTTAAGGTCACAGCGAACTCAGGAACTGGAATTGATTGCTGCGAAAATGGATGCGTTTGTTGCTAAGACTCGACTGAAAGAACTCCTTTCTTCACCTCCTGTCACAAGATTTGCACCAGCACGTCCCACGCTTTTTAGTGGAGGAATGGGCGCGTCACTGAGCGGTTCATCCACCATTAATATGGGCTCTGGCATGAGTGGACCCACTAGAAAACAAAGCACATCTGATTCCTCGGATTCTTCGATGGGGGGAATGTAGTGAGATTTTTATTTTTCATATCTTTCATCTTTCTAAGCGCCGAAGTTTTTGCTCAACATTCAAAGCACAAGGGCAAGGACGAAGAAGGCC
Source organism: Bacteriovoracaceae bacterium (assembly GCA_046593575.1). GTDB lineage: Bacteria > Bdellovibrionota > Bacteriovoracia > Bacteriovoracales > Bacteriovoracaceae > Peredibacter. Next base: position 10,521 of record JBKJNQ010000103.1, on the reverse strand, counting down.
GGGTTCCCATTGACGTTCCACCTGAGCAGCAAACAAGAATTGGACTAAAGACTGCAACGATAGAAACTAAGCAAGTCGTTCATACGATCAAAGCCGTTGGAATTGTCACCGCCGATCAGACTAAAGAGGCGCATATTCATACACGGATCAATGGATGGATTGAGGAAATATTTGCTGACTACGTTGGGAAACCAATAAAAAAAGACGCAATTCTTTTTAATCTCTATGCACCGGAACTTGTTTCGACTCAAGAGGAGTATCTAGCGGCGATCAAACAAGGAAAAATGGGAAAAGAGATTGCCAAGGCGGCCCTGGACCGTTTGAAGCTTTGGGACGTTCCCCAAAAAGAAATTGACCGTCTAAAAACAAGCGGAAAATCCAGCCGAACGATTTCGTTCGTATCACCGCTCGATGCTTACATTATTCACAAAACTGCAATTCAAGGTATGTACATCACGCCTCAACTGGAACTCTATCACCTGGCAGATCTTTCTGATGTCTGGGTTATTGCATCTCTCTATGAGTACGATCTTGCTGTCATTTCTGAAGGAGACGTTGCAGTGGTTAAACTGCCTTATGATTCTCAGGAATTTAAAGGCACGATCAGTTTTATTTTTCCTGAGATTGAAGAAGAAACAAGAACGGCCAAGGCGAGAATTATCATCAAAAATGATAACCTCCTCCTTCGACCAGGCATGTATACCAATGTTGAAATAGCCAAAGATCTTGGTAAATCAATCGTAGTTTCGGAAGATGCTGTGATTGATACAGGGGTCAGACGAATTGTTTTTGTAAAATCAGGAAAAACTCGTTTCGAACCACGCGAAATTAAAATTGGCCCTAGAGTTGGTAATGAATTTGTTGTTCTCTCAGGTCTTAAAGGTAATGAAACTGTAGTTATAAGTGCCCACTTTCTGATCGATGCTGAAAGTAAGTTCAGAGCTGCGATTCAAAAAGGGGCAGCTCCTAAAGGTCACTCAGGTCATAGCTCTCACAGTAAGGAGTAATAGACCAATGGTTGAAAAAATTATTTCTTGGTGCGGGAAGCGCTATAAAATCACATTTATTGTCTCAATTCTTCTTGGACTGCTGGGGGTGTATTGCCTTCGAAATATCCAGGTGGATGCGATTCCAGATTTATCTGAAACCCAAGTCATCATTTTTTCGGAATGGATGGGTAGAAGTCCTGATTTAATTGAAGATCAAGTGACTTATCCTATTATTGCGACTCTCCTCTCGGCACCAAGGACTAAATTGGTTCGGGGATTTTCAATGTTCGGGATGTCCTTTGTGAATGTCATTTTTGAGGATGGCACTGACATGTATTGGGCAAGGTCTAGAGTCATTGAATACCTTTCTCAACTCTCAGGTCAATTGCCTAAAGGGGTCACTCCCACTATTGGCCCTGATGCCACAGGTGTGGGGTGGATCTTTCAATATGCTTTGGTGGATACCTCAGGAAAAAATGATCTTTCTGATATTCGAACTTTTCAGGACTGGTATCTGCGCTATTGGCTGGCAGCAGTTCCGGGTGTTGCCGAGGTTGCTGGCATTGGAGGATTTCAGAAGCAGTATCAAGTAGAGCTGGATCCGAATCGTCTTTTTGCCCTTAAAATCCCGCTGGAAAAAGTTGTTCAGGCGATTCGCATGAGTAATTCTGATGTTGGCGGAAGGACCTTGGAAATTTCAGAAAGGGAGTACTATGTCCGAGGGCTGGGCTACGTTCGCGATACGAGTGAGCTAGAAAATATTTCTGTAGGCATTTCACCGAGTGGAACACCAATTAGGATTGCCGATATTGGAAGGGTGAGTCTCGGACCGAACATTCGAAGAGGCCTCTCTGATCTTGATGGCCGTGGGGATACCGTTGGGGGTGTGGTGGTGATGCGCCAGGGAGAAGATGTTTCAAAGGTCATTGCTGGTGTCAAAAAGAAACTCAAAGAGGTCAAGCAGGCCTTTCCGAAAGGGATTGAACTAAAGGCTATCTATGACCGATCTATTTTGATTAAAGAAGCAATCAGCACACTTACTGAGAATGTGATTGAAGAAATTCTTCTCGTTTGTTTTATTATCCTTCTTTTCCTCTTTCACTTTCGAAGCACGATGGTTGTCGCCATCACCTTGCCTTTTACCGTTTTAATTTCTTTTATCCCCATGTATTTTTTTGATATCGGCCTCAATATTATGTCGATGGGTGGAATTATTCTCGCAGTTGGTGACGTTGTGGATGGCACGGTTGTTTTTATCGAAAACACCCATAAGAAATTATCTCGGGAAAATGAAAAACGTGGCAACATGGAAGTCGCACTTGAGGCCAGTCGTGAAATGGGCTCAACCATTTTTAGCGCCTTACTTATCATTGCAGTTTCTTTCTTACCGATTTTTGCCCTTCAGGCGCAGGAAGGTAAACTTTTCCATCCTCTGGCCTACACCAAAACATTTGCCATGATTGCTGCCGCGATCGTTACCATTACCCTTACCCCTCCACTGATAGGTATCTTTGTCAGGGGAAAAATCAGAAAGGAAGAACAGAATCCAGTAACGAGAACATTACAAAATTTCTATCGGCCCATCTTAGATTTTTGTTTAAGACACACTAAATCTGTTCTCTTCGCGCTGGCTGTTCTGGTGGGAATTTCCGTTGTGGCGTTTATGCAACTAGGTGCTGAATTCATGCCCCCGCTCTGGGAAGGCGATTTACTTTATATGCCCGTGACGGTCCCTGGAATTTCAGTCACCGCAACGACCGATATACTTTCAAAACAAGGAGCTGCCATCAAGGCAGTACCTGAGGTTGAAACAGTCTTTGGTAAGGCCGGCCGTTACGATACTCCCACTGATCCTGCTCCCATCTCCATGTTCGAATTTACCATCCGGTTAAAACCCAGAGACAAGTGGCGTAAAGGACTTGGCGCCGATGATCTTATTGCTGAATTAGATAAGGCCGTGGCCGTCCCTGGACTCAACAGAGCGTGGACCAAGCCCGTGCGTGGACGCATCGACATGCTCAGTACTGGGATTCGGACACCAATCGGAATTAAAGTTTTTGGAAAAGATCTAAAAGTGATCGAGGAAATAGGACTTCAGCTTGAAAAAACGTTAAGCAAGGTTGAGGGGACTAGAAGTGTCTACGCCGAAAGAATTACCGGTGGGTACTACATTGACTTTGAACCTGATCGTGCGCTCCTTCAACGTTTTGGTCTAAATGTAGGTGATGCGCAGATGATGATTGAGACCGCCATCGGTGGCACGGATGTCTCTCAGACTGTGAATGGACGGGAACGCTATACCATTAACGTTCGCTATCCTCGCGAACTCAGAGACAACTTAGAAAAGCTTGGAAGGATTCTCGTAGCAACGCCAACGGGGACACAGATTCCATTAGCACAACTTGGTAAACTTGTCACCAGAATGGGGCCTCCCATGGTCATCGATGAAGATGGATCTTTGGCCGGATATGTCTATGTTGATCTCAAAGATCGCGATCCTGGGAGCTACGTTGCTGACGCTAAAAAAGCCGTTGAACAAGGAATGAAAATTCCTGCAGGCTATTTTCTTTCCTGGACGGGGCAGTATGAGTATATGGAACGGATGCAGGCGAGAATGAAAATTGTGATTCCCATGACGCTTCTTTTAATTTTCGGGATTCTCTATTTAGGTAATCATTCCCTTAGTCGAACAATCATCATCATGACCTCGGTTCCTTTATCCTTAGTGGGAGGAATTTTTCTCATGTGGGCCTTGGGATATAACACCAGTGTTGCCGTATGGGCCGGAGCTATTGCCTTGATCGGTGTTGCTGTAGAGACAACTTCCATTATGATTGTTTATCTTGATCAGGCCTGGCAAGAACGGGAAAAGCAAGGAACCCTGAAAATAGAAAGTGACTTCTTTGAGGCAACACTTGAAGGGGCGTCAAAAAGTTTTCGTCCCGTCCTCATGGCCGTGAGTATGAATATTTTTGGCCTGATTCCCGTGATGATGGCAACCGGGATTGGCGCCGATGTCATCAAACGAATTTCATCTCCAATGTTTGGCGGGCTTTTTTCATTAACAATCTTAACTTTGGTTATAGTTCCTATTATTTACAAAATACGTGAAGGACGGGTCATTTTGCGTAGCGGGAGTAAAAATGGATAGCGTAAGTCAGCCATGGTCTATGAGCTCAGAAGAAGTTACCTCGAAGCTCCAATCAAATAAAGATTTAGGGCTTTCCAAAGTTGAGGCGGCCAAACGTTTAATTGAAAGTGGGCCCAATTCACTTAAAGAAGAAAAAAAAGCTTCGAAATTTAAATTACTTATTACTCAGTTTCTAAGCCCAGTCGTTCTTATTCTGATCTTCTCAGCGATCATCGCTGGGAGCTTGGGAGAATTAACAGATTCTCTAGCGATTTTTGTCATTGTTATTGTGAATGCCATTATTGGTTTCCTGCAGGAGTCCAAAGCTGAAGATGCCATTAACGCCTTGAAAAATCTTTCCGCACCCAAAGCGAAAGTTTTAAGAGATTCAGAAATACTACAAATTCAATCAACTGATGTGACAACCGGAGATATCTTAGTTCTGGAAGCTGGTGACTACGTCGCTGCAGATGCCAGGCTCATTCTGGCCAACCAACTATCCATTAAGGAATCTGTTTTAACGGGAGAATCACTTCCTGTTAATAAAGATATCTCTCCAAAGCCCGCGAGTGCGATATTGGCGGAAAGAAAAAATATGCTGTTTGCGAGCACGGCGATTGCAACGGGATCGGCCCGGGCGATTGTCACCGCGATTGGTATGAAAAGTGAGATTGGGAAGATTGCTAAAGTCTTAGACACTTCGAAAGTCATTAAAACTCCTCTTCAAAAACGCTTAGAACAAGTCAGCAGGAAATTACTCTTATTATGTGGCGCAGTTATAATCCTTGTCGCCATTCTGGGATTTTTTCACGGTGAAAAATGGCTTGATATTTTAATGTCCGCGATAAGCCTTGCAGTGGCAGCGATACCAGAAGGATTACCGGCGATTGTGACTGTGGCATTAGCTTTGGCGGTTAGACGAATGTCTAAGAAAAATGCGATTGTGCGACATCTACCTGCAGTAGAGACGCTCGGTTCTACCAATGTTATTTGTACAGATAAAACCGGCACCCTTACTACTGGAAATATGAGGGTCAAAGACATTTTTCCGGTCGAAGGCCAAGATGAAAATTTGGTACTATCCAGTATCCTTTGTTCCAATGCATCCCTGAATGAAAAAAATGAGGCAACCGGAGATCCTACGGAAGTCGCTCTCTTATACTTGGCGAAAGAGAGAAAGCTAGATCTTCAAAATACAAATACAAAATATCCACGTATTTATGAATGGAGTTTTGATAGCGATCGAAAACGAATGAGTGTTGCAGTACGGGATGGAGACCATGTCACCCTTCATACGAAAGGAGCACCAGAAGCAGTTTTGGAACGATGTATTCTAGATGAAGCGGGTAAGAGTAAGATCCTGGAGCTTCAGCAAACCTTATCTTCACAGGGGAAAAGACTACTCGCCGTTGCCTCGAGACAATTCTCAAATTTTGATGTGGAGAAATTGAAGGAGTCAAATGTTGTAGAAAAAGATTTGACGTATCTGGGGATTATCTCCATCTCTGACCCCCCTCGTGAGGAAACCATTCCTGCCATCAAGGCCTGCAAAGAGTCCGGCATTACGATTGTCATGATTACAGGTGATCACCCTGAGACGGCAAAAGCCATCGCTAAGGAACTGGGCATCGTGGAAGAAGGAAAATTTGACGGGATCATGACGGGGGAAGAATTGGAGCAAATCTCTCCCGAAGAATTGGCGAAAAAAGTTGGGAATATAGCTGTGTATGCTAGAGTCTCCCCACTGCATAAAGTTAAGATCGTAGAGGCGTGGCAAGGCAAAGGAAATGTCGTCGCGATGACTGGAGATGGGGTAAACGATGCTCCCGCATTGAAGAAGGCTTCGATAGGAATCTCAATGGGGAAGGGGGGAACTGAAGTGGCCAAGCAGGCCTCGGCGATGATTTTGACCGATGATAATTTTGCAACCATTGTGTCTGCGATCAAAGAAGGTCGGGCGATCTTTGGTAATATTCGTCGAACAATTCAATACCTCTTGTCTGGAAATCTCGCAGAAATTTTAATTATGTTAGGAGCTGCTATCGCCGGATGGCCAGCACCACTTGCTCCTATTCATTTACTTTGGATAAATCTTGTGACAGATGGGTTTCCCTCTTTGGCCTTGGCGGCCGAGCCCGTTCCTAAGGATATTTTGAGTGGCAGTTTACCTTCGTCCAAGTCTTTTTTTGATAAAAAGTTTTATATTGAGATGAGCTTTGTCGGAGTAACCATTGCACTCATGGCCCTCATTATATACGGCTATATGCTAAAGACGAGTGATGAGATCTCCGCGCGAACCTACATATTTTCTTTTCTGGTTTTTGCGGAGTTGTTCCGAGCCTTTGCTTGCCGAAGTGAAGATAAAACAATCTTTCAGATGGGAATGTTCTCGAACATTTACCTTCTTGTGTCCGTTTCAATTCCTATCGGCTTTCAACTCTTTCTCCATCATTCTGGAATGCTGTTAGATCTTTTTGAAGTTAATCATATCTCCTGGTATGAATGTTTTCTCATGATCGGGTTGACCCTTATTCCTGTGTCGATTATAGAAATGCGAAAATTCTTAAAACAAAAAAAGAAGACATGAAGGGAAGGACGTCTGAATGAGACAGATACTAACGCTCACCTTAAACCCTTCTCTGGATTTGTCCACCAGTTCAAAAAAAGTTGAGCCGGATGTGAAACTCCGTTGTGCCGAATTAAAGAGAGATCCGGGTGGTGGAGGCATAAATGCCTCAAGAGTTATTCAGCGTCTGGGAGGCAGCACACTGGCGCTTTTTCCCTGCGGGGAACATGCCGGAAAACAACTGGTCGAGCTTCTCATAAAAGAGAAATTGAATATTCTCCCTGTCGGCGTCCAATTCGAAGTCCGGACATCTTTCACGGTCTACGAAGAAGAAGGTAAAAAACTTTATCGCTTTGTACCCGAAGGGTCTAAACTTTCAGCATTGGATCTTGATTCCATTCTCGCGCTCACTAAAGCGAATCTTAAACCTGAAGACTTTCTGCTTTTGAGCGGAAGCTTTCCCCAGAGCGTTGATGTTGAATTCTTAACTAAGCTTAAGCGGATGGTGGGCGAGACCCGGGCGACTCTGGTAGTGGATACCAGTACCGACAGTCTGATCGCCTCAGTGGAAATGGGGGTGGATATTTTGAGAGTCAATGACAAGGAAGGCCAATTCCTGAAAGAAAGATTTCTCGGACTACCAGATATTTCTGATGAGGATCTTGCTCACCATTTACTTGACCGGGGTGCAGCCAACATTTTTATCTGCACGCGGGGACCGGAGGGGGCATTCTGGTTTGAGCGTGGGTTGAAGCTCACGGCATCCCCGCCACAGGTTCCGATAAAGAGTAGTGTCGGAGCAGGTGACAGCTTTATGGGGGGACTTCTTTATGCACTGGCCGGAGGACAATCTCAGTCGGCGGCGCTTTCCCTGGCAGTGGCCTGTGCCGCGACCACTGTGCAAAGCCCAGGCACTGAACTGCTACAAAAAGCGGAGGTCTATACGACTTTAAAAGGAGTGAAGGTATATTAGTTTTTAATTTCGAGTTCACTCTGAACAACTGAAACTCCCTTTAAGTTTTCAACGATACTTATCATCGCTCTTTCTTCTTTTAAGCTTTCGGCCTTCCCTTGAAGTAAGACGGTGTTCCCTCTCAAGTGCACTTGTACTTTTGAGACATCAATTTCAGGACTTCGTTTTAAGGCCTCGATGACATGACTATACGATAAGGAACTCTCTGATGATTCAACTTCCCTTATGGGATTTTGATCATCAAGGTTAAGCCTTCCAAAAAGGTTATCACTCCTTCCTATCTCATTTGATTGTTCGAAAAAGTTTTTTTGGATTTTCAGATAGATTCGATTTATCCACGATCTTCCATCTTTTGATTTCCCACTGACAGCTTGAGGATGTTCCATTTTAAGTCCTTTGGTTGTTCTTAAAAGAGGTACTGATAGCGTAATTCATTGGCACCATCCCTGCACGATTAAAGGGCAGGAGACAACCAAATGAATAAGAGAATCAAAGTCGCGATCAATGGATATGGAGTTATCGGTCGCAGAGTTGCAGATGCAGTACTACTGCAAAATGATATGGAACTAATGGGCGTATCCGATATTACTTTTGATGCACGAATCCGAGCTGTCTTGAGTAACAAAGTTGAGTTGTATGCGTCGACGAAAGAAGCTTTTGCCAGTGGACAAAAGATGGAAATGAAACTGAAGGGTATTCTTCCTGATCTTCTAAAAGTTTCTGATATCGTTGTCGATTGCACCCCAAAGAGCATGGGCGCAGAAAATGTTTCGCTCTACCGAGAGCACAACGTAAAGTTTATTTTGCAAGGCGGGGAAAAGCATGAAGTGACCGGGCACTCTTTTGTCGCCGAATCAAATTATGCTGAGGCGATTGGACGAGAGTCAACGAGAGTTGTTTCTTGTAATACGACTTCGATCGTTCGCACTTTAACCGTCTTAAAAAAAACCAATGCACTCAAATGCGCGAGGGGTGTTCTCTTACGGAGAGCAACAGATCCGTGGAAAAGTCACGAGAAAGGAATTCTCAACACTCTTGTGCCGGAAGAGAAGATTCCCAGCCATCAGGGTCCGGATGCAAAGACCGTTGACCCCAGTCTTGATGTCATTACCATGGCCGTTATGGTTCCCGAAACTCTAGGCCACTTACATTACTGGTCCATTCAATTATCAAAAGAAATAGAGAGGCAAGAGTTAGTGGAAGCCTTTAAGAAATGCTCCCGAATTATGCTCGTAAAGGCGTCGGACGGTCTTACCGCCATCAATACCATTAAGGAATTGATGTTGGATCTGGGAAGACCACATGGAAACCTTTATGAAGTGGCGATGTGGGAAAATCTCATCGAAGCTCGGGGTGAGGAAGCCTTTTATGCTTACATGGTTGATAATCAGGCGATAGTTATTCCTGAAACGATAGACGCTATTCGTGCTCTTGATGGGAAGATTGTCAACGTGGAGGATTCCATTGAGATGACCAATACTTCTCTTGGTATTAAAAAACTTAATTTTTAACTTTCTAATTTTACGACGACAAACTGATCCTTATCCGTCTCCTTAAGAGGAATCGTGAAGTCGCTCAATTTCTCGTCATTTAATTCCACTCCGGCCTCCGTTTGGTTGTTCAGGACTTTGATGTGGTAAGTAGTATTTCCTCTCCGGTATGTTATCTCGAACTCATTCCAATCGGACGGAATACACGGATTGATGGTGAGAGAATTTTCTGTGAGATGAAAACCCAGAATCGATTCGATCGCAGAGCGGTACATCCATGACGATGATCCCGTGTACCAGGTCCAACCTCCGCGCCCAACGTGAGGAGCGACACTATAAATATCCGCCGCAATGACGTAGGGTTCGACTTTATATTTCTGAGCACCAGTCAAAGTCGATGTGCGATTGATAGGATTAATCATCCGGAAGAGTTCCATCGCTGTTTCCCCGTCTCTCAAAGCGGCATAACCCATCATGGTCCAGATCGCCGCGTGGGTATACTGGCCTCCGTTTTCTCGGACCCCGGGAACATAACCCTTGATGTATCCTGGATCGGCGTCGCTCTTATCAAAGGGAGGAGTAAAGAGTTTGATGATTTTCTCTTCCCGATCCACCAGCAATTTATTCACTGCCTCGAGAGCGAGCTTACTGCGCTCTGGATTACCCGCCCCGGAGAGAAGCGACCAGGACTGAGCGATGGCATCGATCTTACATTCTTCATTTTCTTTCGAGCCGAGCTTGTCGCCGTTATCAAAGTAGGCCCGGAGATACCATTCCCCGTCCCAGGCATTTTTTTCAACTGCTTTTTTTAATTTTTCGATGTGGTTCTGATAAGTCTGCACTCTTGAGTGATCTTTTTTCTTCTCGCACAGAGGGATGAAATCTTTTAAGACTTTGATGAAGAACCACGCCATCCACACACTTTCACCTTTCCCAAGATTTCCTACTCGGCTCATGCCGTCGTTCCAGTCGCCCGAGCCCATGAGTGGTAGGCCGTGGGAGCCGACCGTGAGACTGCGATCGATGGTTCTCAAACAGTGCTCAAAGACACTGGCCACATCTTGTGACTGTTTTGGTTGCGTGTAGGTTTCGTCATGACCTTTGGTCAAGACCGGTGTCTCGATAAAAGGAATCTGTTCATCGAGAAGAGAGAAATCTCCGGTGACCTTGGTGTAGTAGCTCAGGACAAATGGTAACCAGAGAAGGTCATCGGAAAAGCGCGTGCGCACACCACGGCCTGTGGGAGGATGCCACCAGTGCTGGACGTCTCCTTCGGGGAATTGCCGGGACGCCGCTAATTTTATCTGAGCGCGGGAGATCTCTGGCTGAGCAAACACCATCGCCATGACGTCCTGAAGCTGATCGCGGAATCC
>JBKJNQ010000240.1:0-3615 GCA_046593575.1 Bacteriovoracaceae bacterium | reverse complement strand
CAGTTACGTGAAGAGTATTCTTCAGGCACAGATTGAAGAAGAGAAATTGAAAGCAGATAAGTTAGCTTCGAAGAAAAAAGTTTCGAAGAAAGTATCAAAGAAAGTTTCTAAAAAAGTTGAGAGTCCGGTTGTCGTAGCGGCATCAGCAGTTCCGGCACCAAATCCAGAAGAAGCGACAGACTTCCTCGCTAAGCACGAGATCCATCTTCACCTTCCAGCGGGGGCAACGCCGAAAGACGGTCCTTCTGCTGGTATTACCATGGCACTCGCTCTTTATTCTCTTTCGACCAATCAGATGGTCCGCGGAGACATAGCCATGACGGGCGAGCTTTCTCTTACCGGTAAAGTTTTGCCAGTGGGTGGAATTAAAGAAAAAGTTCTTGCGGCAAAACGCGCGGGGATTAAGGAAATCATTCTTCCCTGGCAGAATGAAAAAGATCTCAAAGAAGTTCCGGAGAGACACCGGAAAGGAATGCGCTTCCATCCTGTGAAGCACTTCGATGATGTTCTGAAAATTGCTTTAAAGCGCAGATAAAAAAAGAGGCCCAAAAGGGCCTCTTTTTTTTACACAATCATGAAATGTAATTTCTTAGAACTCGTCTGAATCGTATTCGCTCTTCAAAGTGTGTTTCACTTTTCCAGCCGCGATTTCACGGAGAGCAGTGACAATTTCTTTATTCTTAGAACGAACCTGAGGTTCGTCACCTTCGCGGAGTTGCTTCACTCGCTTGGCAGTCAGGTGGACCAGCTCGTAACGGTTTTCAACATGTTCAAGACAATCTTCAACGGTGACTCGGGCCATACTTACCTCGTAGATATTTGGGAATCTCCATTTTTAAAAGACTTGGACGTTATTGTCAAAGAGAGAATGAGGGTTTTGTCGCCAAGTGTCGAAAATTTCGAAAGGTGGATCTTCCCACTCGGGCTTTGGTGGGATTTGCCCGTAGCAAGGAAAGGCCTGAACTACCTTATAATAGGACACAGGAAAGTCTTCCGACCTTCCCTTTGGAGTATGACCCAGTGAAAACAATTCTTGCGACAGGATGCTGGTTTTTTCTGCTTTGCTTTTCAGTCATGGCACAGGTCCCAGGACCTCAGGCGTATAACTTTCAACGAGTGGAACATCGGACTGTCGAAAATAGAATTGAGCAACTTATCCGCGTCTCAGAAACAATTGGATCTTCGAATCCTGAATGCATAAGTTTACCCACATCTACTCCAGTAGCGTCTATCAATGAATTCAGAACCCGCGGAACAAATGCTTGTTACAGGCAAGGTCGAGAACCACGCGGCTTCACCGGACTTCAACCGGGGGAACACCGGTTGATGACTCAGGATAACTATCCCCGAACTGGGGGGCCCCTCGCAGGAGTTGGCAGAGGGACTGAAACAGGGAACTATCTTTTGCGACGACTTCCGGATGAGGCAAGTAAGCCAAATTTTCAGATCGTCATGAGAGTGAATTTCCAGGGTGATCCGACTCTAACAAATTATATGATGAGAAGATCCCGCGAATGTTTCCGGGACATGGCCCCTTATCTTCGCGGACCCGATGGAGAACAGATATCAATTCAACTCCTCGATGGAGATGCTCAATTATCAGGAATGCCAGTGCCGGCCGCCATTCCCATCGCGGTGACAGAGCAACCTGCTGTGTATCGTGGGAACTCCCGTAATTTTGGATCGAACTTCAGTTGCGCGACTATTGGTCATGAATTTTTTCATCACCTCGGACTTTGTGACGAATATCATGAGGTTTCTCCAGGTCTGGCGGCGGACTGGGCTTGTCGCCCCATCTCTGGCGCAAGCACTTACATGCGAAATATGCGTTCTACTTTCAATGGAATTGTTCCTCAGACATCACGCTGCAGTTGCGATGACCAGTGCGATCGAATTATGAAAGCTCCGGAAAATATCCGTAACCTCTATCTCTCTTCGACGGGTTTTGATGAGATCGCTGATGAATCTTCTGTTTGGAAAAATACCGAAAATCCTAATGGGTTTTGTGAAGTGACATCCAGTCGCTTTCTCCCGGGCTCACTCACTCCGGATAGAGCTTTCATGTTTGATCAGACTAACGATGCGGTATCTACGTTTTCCAGCTATACCATTTCAGCCCCAGCTGACGGCCGAATTTTATTCGCCGAAAATAAAGTAACCTGTACCTGTCCTCCGGGACACCCGTTCTGCCAGCGAATTGTTGAAGGCTTACGGCAACGTTCTGAACAGCGTATACCAAGATCCGCTTGTCCGGTGGGAACAATGCCTCACGCTCAAGGTCCGGATACCGGAGCTCATCCTGATGGTTCGCACGTTGAAGGAACGGGAGATGCTCGTGTTCTTGTCGTTTCAAATCCCGGGACACCCGGCGCATCACTCCTGAAGCCTCAGCACTTTCGGAAGATGATCGCAGGAAACTGCACGGGGTACGCCACTGCCTATGACAGATGTGCTCCCTACGCATACATCCCGCAAGGTCCACAATGCGCAAGTATGCCTCCTGAATGTAATTCGGATAGCTACTACTTAAACGGAACTCTGCCGGGGACTACGGCTCAGTAGCCCCGTACATCATCTCAATTTGATTCTTAAATCGTTCCGTCACAACCTTGCGTTTGATCTTAAGCGACGGAGTGAGGAAGTTATCTGTCGTGAACTCTTCCCCAATAATAATAAACTTTTTTATCGTTTCGTATTGGGCCAGATCCAGGTTCAGCTCATCGATTTCTTTCTGAAGGAGTTCTCTGGTCCGTGGGCTTTTGGCGATGTCACCAAGTGTGCAGTCTGAAGGAAGATTCAGGTCATCGAGCATGTGTAGGAATGATTCTTTCTCAATTCCAATAAGTGCCGTCGCAAAGTTTCTCTTCTCACCAACGACCACGAATTGCGAAATATGCGGCTTCATTTTTGCCATATTTTCAATTTTCTGGGGAACAATATATTTCCCACCGCTGGTTTTAATAAGATCTTTTTTCCGATCTGTAATTTTAAGAAACCCTTCAGACGTGAACTCACCGATGTCACCTGAATAGAGCCATCCGTCTTTCAGAGTCTCTGTCGTGGCAGCAGGATTTTTATAATACTCTTTCATCATCGCCCGTGACTTGATCAAAATCTCACCATCAGCTGCGAAAGCAATCTGCACATCTCCCATCGGACGACCGACAGTTCCCGGAACTTGTTTTGCAAGTGGATTGAGGCATATGGGCGCGATCGTTTCCGTGAGTCCGTAGCCTTCAAGAATCGTGAGATTGGCATAGCGAAGAAATGTAATAATTTCCGGAGAAAGTGGAGCACCACCCGAAACGAAGTATCTGATTCTTCCACCGAAGCGGTCATAAATTTTTGAGAAGACAAGTTTCTTGGCGAGTCGGTATTCAAGCAGTTCGCCGGCACCAGGAGAAAGGTCCTGGTCGATTTTCTTGAAATATTTTTCTGCGACATTCACGGCCCATTTGAAAACCTGTTTTTCAACGACGGTGCCTGATATGGTTTTCTCCATGATTTTAGCGTAAATTTTTTCAAAAATTCGCGGTACTGCGATCATCACTGTGGGCCTTACGATCGCAAGATTATCGAGGAGCTTCTCGACAGACTCTGCGTAAACGGATTGCC
>JBKJNQ010000210.1:0-18112 GCA_046593575.1 Bacteriovoracaceae bacterium | reverse complement strand
CAAGAAAATTTAAAACGAGTCTCAATCTCAAAGAATGCTTCTACCCCGGAAGCCTGGCCGAGATCGGAAAATTTGGCGGCGATCTCGATGTCGACATGTCTTTTGCGCCGAAAGTCTGCGAAGGCGGAGACTTCTGCATTGATCGTCCGACAACAAATGTGCGTCTGAAACCAGGCACAGGCCGCTTTGGACTCAAGCACGAACAAGGTAGCACCTGGGATCAAATGATTCTGGGAATTATTAAAAAAAGTGTCACAAACGCTGCAGGAAAATCATTACGAATTCCTCTGACGAGTGGAATTCAATCTCTCACTTCTGTTCCGCTTGAAGCCGAAGGACGCACCGATGCTGGCCCGGGATATTTTGGTGCGTGCCTGAAACCTGCTTCAAATGCAGTGAGTGGCCAGTAGCCTATTTGATGTGTCCGATTTTTCTTAAATAAAGAAAAACTTCGACACTGAGAAAAATCGTAAACGACGAATAGAAAGTCCACACTAAGAAAACCAGAAGTGTTCCCGCGGCCCCATACACGGAATCCGCCGCCACTTTCTTTAAATAGCTCGCAAGCAGCACGTTCCCCAGCATAAAGAAGACTGACGAAAGTAGCGCCATCTTGAAGGCGTGTCTTTTCCGCGGACGGCGGCTAGGCGTGAAATAGTGAAGCCCCATGAACATTCCGATGTAGAGAAGAAAATTCGCCACCAGGACAAAGTTCTTATACTTTCCGAAAATTTCATCGACAAAAGTTGTCAGCGAGAATGAGGCGATGAGAAGAGTCGCACCAATAATGACTGCGACCATGGCAAAAAATCGTTCAATGAAGAATGTACGAACGGGCTTTTTTACTTCCGGTGTCCAGAATCCATAGATCACATCAAAAGCATAACGGAACTGGAGAAAAACCAGTGAAGCAGTAAAGAGAAGGATCATCGCTCCAAGGATGCCGGAGATGGTCCCGATATTAATTCCCTCTTTGGCGTTGGTGAAGATGAGCTGGATCATATCGCCCACTTCAGGCGAGAAGACGACACTGGCACGCTCGACAACTCTCGCTTGAGTGTTTTCTCCGACAAAGGCCGCCACAAAAAGAACGATCAGGAAAAAAGGCGCAAGTCCCAAAGCCGAATAGTATGAGACGGATGAAGAAAGCAGAAAGAGATTGTCGTCGTAAACTTTCGTCGCAAGGTTTTTAATCCTTGTGGCCGGGCTTTTCCTGATGAGCTCCATCTTCTTCCTCCATGCGGAGATACTGGTCTTTGTAACCGATGTAGGCCTTGTAGTGATTCGAGATCTTGTGAATCTCTTCCGGTGTCAGTGGACGTTCCACAATCGCGGGACGTCCTTTAATCATGCTGCCGGCCGGAAACTTTTTTCCCGGACTCACAAGGGATCCCGCTGCCACGAGGCAATTGTCACCGATCTCCGCTCCATCAAGGATAATCGCACCCATTCCAATGAGGCAACCATCTCCGATTTTGCAGCCATGAAGCACCACACTGTGTCCCAAGGAAGTGTTCTTACCGAGTGTCAATGAATTGAGCTCTGTCACATGGAGCATCGAGAGATCCTGCACATTTGTATTCTCACCAATTTTGATAAAGTTTACATCGGCGCGGATAACACAGTTGTGCCAGATATTCACATGCTCGCCAAAGTCAGCGCGGCCAATCACCTGTGCACCCGGTGCAATATAGACGCCCTTTCCAAGAACCGGAAAATGAGAAAGATAACGGGATATTCTTTTCATCATGCTCCCTGCTTTAAGACGGCCAGGACTTGTGAATTTTCAGGAAAAAAATGGGGCCCGAGAAACTGGATCTTCCCACCTTGCCTCATCACTTCTTCGGCGAGAGTGTTGAAGATATCAACCGATGGATTTTTCTTTTGAATTTTCTTATGGAGTTCATACTCCCCCGTCTCAAGATCTATTTTTCCCCAGAGTTTTCTTTCTACCGGAAGAACCAGGTGAATCACTCTACCCTGGCAGACAGATTTCACAATGAGATCGAGATCCGTCACAATTTTCTTCGATTTAAGTAATCGCTTCAGACGCTCTTTCAACTTAGCAGAGTAGAAATCAGCAATTGCAGGCTTCATGATCCTGCATCTCTCAAGGATTTCCACACAGGTCTTCTCGTAGAAATCTTCATCGTAGTGAGAAATGATGCCGGCGTCGTCATCAAAGCTTTTAATAAATAATTTTTTCATCTCATCAAGGCCCGTTACGATCACAGGAACGGAATCATAGAGTGTGAGGTCCATAACCTTCCTGGCAATTGAACGGATCGCCAGAATACTCTTATACGGAATCATCCCCATATACTGAGGAGCAAAAATCCGCGGAATTCCGCCGAAATCTTTATTCGTGAAATTTTCAAATTCATAATGCTGGATAATTTCCACGTGCCGAAAATCGGCGCGGTAAACGCGGATATCGTAAAGAGAAACATTCACAATGATAAATTCGGGATTCACCAAAAGCTCTTCAAGCAGAGGCCTCAGGTGAAAACTTGTGCCGAACATACAAAATGGATCGATAGATTCAGTCAGGATAATGAAACCCTGGACATTTTCCGAGATAAAAAATCCATGCCCTTTGTTGGGAACTGCTTTCATCACTTTCCGGACCGATGACTTACCTTTCAAGAGAAGCTTGACGAGTTCCGGACGGCCCTGATGGATGAGCTGTTGGGCCATGTCATTCATAAAAGCATCCCATGCGGCCTCACTCTCTTCCTTGGCCAGTGGCGAAAGGAAAAAGGAAAGGCAGGGAGTTTTCGGATGAAAAAGAAGCTGGTTGAGATTAACTGGTTTCACAAATTTTTGACCCTCTGGGCCGTCGAGTTTCAGTACTCCAATTATAGCCGAGAGATGAGAACACATGTTAGCATTTTTAGACTATGAAAGAACTGCATTATGCATTCGGAATTGATATCGGCGGAACCAATACCAAAATTGGTTTTTTCGATCATCACGGTGCTCTTCTTGCTTATCATCATATTTCTACCGAAAAAAACATCAGTCCTGAGAAGTTCATTGAGAAGATAGCTCAGGAATCCTTCACTCTGGTTTCCTCACTCGGATTTTCCAAGGGCGATAAACGCATCATCGGTGTTGGTGCCGGAGCACCGATGGCAAATTTTTTCACGGGCATGGTGACCGAAGCTCCGAATCTTGGATGGAAGAACGTTCCCTTAAGAGATTATTTCGAAAAATATTTTGGCATGCCTGCGGTAATTGAAAACGATGCCAATCTGGCGGCAGTCGGGGAAAAGCGCTGGGGTTCTGGAAAAGAATTCAGTGATTTTGTCCTGATCACACTCGGCACCGGTGTGGGTGCGGGTTTGATCTTAAATAATACTCTTTTCCGAGGACACGATGCTCTCGGAGCCGAAGGCGGACACGTTCTCATTCCTCACGAAAAGAAGCGTCTTTGCTCATGCGGTGGAATGAATCACCTCGAAAGTTATCTTTCCGCTCATGGGATTAAGCAGACAATTTTTGAACTGACCGGGGAAGAGTGGAAAATTGAGCAACTGGGAACTCTCTTTCATGAAGGGAATCTGCGCGCAAAAACCATCATTCATACGATTGCCCTGGAACTCGCCAGCGGTTTAACCAGCATGGCAGTTCTTCTGGGCCCTCAGGCGTTTATCATTGGTGGTGGTGTTTCCAAACTCGGCGAGCCTTTCAATCATGTGATCCTCGAAAAGCTCAATGAGATTGTGCATTTTTCTCTTAAAGGGAAAATCAAGATTATCTCTGCCACACTTTCAAGCGATAAGGGTGCCATCTACGGAGGAGCTGCTCAAATCTTTGAAGAGGGTAAGAAATGACTCCTGAAGTGCCACTGGACTGGCATCTTGATCCGGAAAATAAGGAATCAAAAAAATTAAACGAAATCGTCTCCTCGCACGCAAGGAAACTAGCGCGCGCTCTTTCTGAAGCTGAAACAAAAGACGAAAAATTTGCAGCGGTTTTTGCTTTCTACCGGAAGTACTACACCCTCACCATCTGCAAAAGTTGTGTGGCGGCCGGAATTAACCGCTCGCCCACGAGAGATATCATTCTGGACTATCCCTGGAAGGACTTAAAGCTGGAGAGATTTTTCTGCTTAAAGATCTGGGAGAAGATTAATACGTGAAAGTTCCCTACCCTCTGATCCTTGCCTCCACTTCTAAATACCGCGCCGAACTTCTCTCGAAGCTTGGCTGGGGATTTTCCTGCGAAGCTCCCGGTGTGGATGAAGCTCCCATGAAACTCCAGGAAATTTCGCCCGATGAAATGGCGCTGAGACTTTCCCGCATGAAAAGTGAAGCGGTGTTTGCACGCAACCACTCATCGTGCGTGATCGGTTCTGATCAGGTCTGTGCTATCGGAAATACCATCTATGGAAAACCTCTTTCCAGGGACGGAGCTGTTCGTCAGCTCCAGGAACTGAACGGAAAAATTCACGATCTCTTGACTGCCGTGACGGTCACCTGGCCGGAAGGTCAGACTTCGTTTCTGAATGTCACCCGTCTTCACATGAGAGACTTAACCATTGATGAAATTACTGCTTACGTGGATGCTGATCTGCCGCTAGACTGCGCTGGAAGCTATAAACTAGAAGAACGCGGAATAAAATTGTTCGAGCGGATTGAAATGGATGATCACACTGCCATTATCGGATTGCCTTTAGTGGAATTAACGAGTGTTCTCCTGGACCTGGGTTTTCCTTTCTAAGACGGAGCTGAATCTTGAAAGCACTATATGTCCTGATCTTTTTTATCCTTTTCTCCTGCGCCCAGCTTCCCAAGAAGCGCTCAGACCGGCTTTCGATTCTTCAGGGAGTCACGAACTCTCAATCCGTGGAGTTCAGCATACTGACTCCCAATGGAACGAAACCACGCTTTGAACTCCGGAGTTCTGACGGACAAATACTTGCGCCTGACGAAATCAAGACCGTCACCCGGGATTTTTCTCCCTACACAGTTCATAAGATGATTTTTCTCCGGGATCAGAAAAAAGAAATGAATCTTTATGTCTTCGAGGGAGAAAAAATCATTGATCAGCGGCTGGTCGGAAAAGGCCAGCAGGCAGCCGCGAAATTAAATGTCGCTGTCGCAAGCTGCATGGATGATTATTTATCTGATCATTTTGGCATCTGGGATGCTCTGGCGAGAAGAAATCCTGAATACCTTCTTCTTATCGGAGATAACGTTTACGGAGACAAGAGCGGTAAAGAAAGTTTTCATCAGGAAGCAGACCCCGAAACTCTCTGGAAGAGATACATCGACATCCGTCTGACTCTCCCCCTCTATTTCCAGGAAAAACTGATTCCCGTTCATGCTCTCTGGGATGATCATGACTATGGTGCAAACAATTCCGGCAGGGACTACAAACACAAAGATGCTTCCCGCGAAATATTTAATTCTTTCATGGCGCAAGATCTCTCTGAAGACAGTTGGGAGAGAGGTTTTGGTGTCGGTGGACTTCTTTCACTCGGAGATTTCAATCTGTATTTCCTCGACGGAAGATCCTTCCGCGCGCCAGAAAAAGAAGGATCACACCTTGGGGCCGAACAGACCAAATGGCTCGAGACAAAACTCCGCGAGGAGCCGGGGCCCAGCTTAATCATTAAGGGTGATCAATTCTTCGGTGGCTATCACGAGTTTGAATCCTTTGAAGGAAATCATCCGCTGGATTTCCAGCTTTTCATCGAAGACCTGAAAAAGGTTCCGACACCGTTTGTCTTCGTCTCAGGTGATCGGCACATGTCGGAGATCATGCAGTTTCCGCGCGCACTCTTCGGAAAACCAAGTTTTGAAATCACCTCAAGTCCCATCCACGCAAAAATGTTTGCCGACGGAGTGGATAAAAATCCATGGCGGGTCGTGGCCAACCGGGCGCACTTCAATTTTACGATGATTCAAAATACCGCTCAGGACGATCACTGGTTTCTGAACGTAGAAGACATTGGAGAAAAAGGTGATGTGATCTACAAGAGAGAACTCGCTGTTTTCATCAAGGATCTGCAGAATAATCTCAATGAAGTGCGGAAAAGAAGAAGAATGGGAACGCGCCGGTATCGCCGTCATCGTCCATCACGCAGAAGAAGATAATCTATTCTGCTTTTTTTCTCGTGAGAATTTTATCGAGATTTCTCACGTACGCCTTTGAGATTCTCTCAAAGAGACTGTCGCTGGAATCTTCTTTATAGACACTCTTATTACTTTCGTAATTTCTCATCAAGGCATCTTTCTCTTCGTCATTTAACTGAGGTTTATCTTCGAAATCGATGAGCACATCCGATTTATCGCCGGGCTTAACCGGAGTATAAGTAGAATCAAGAACGGAAGCTGCGTCGAGCGCTTCCTTTTCCTTGTCGACTTTTCTCGAGTCTGTCTGAGACAGAAGCGGGAGAGAAATAATGAAGAATAATATCGCGGTCTTCATAGGGAAAATTCTAACACAATTCCGGGGATTTTCTGCTAGATTGTCCTCATGAATGATTCGCAGGGCCTGTGGGGCAAAGAAACTCAGCATTTTCACTTACTGACCCCCGATCACGTCATGGGGGCAGTTGAATCCCTGGGGAGACGGCTCACCGGTAGAAACATGGCGCTGAATTCGCTCGAGAATCGCGTTTACGATGTGGAACTCGCTAAGCCTGAAGATATGGGTGCGGGTTTTGCCAATCAGAACGTCATCGTAAAATTCTATCGCCCGGGCCGTTGGTCAAAAGAGCAAATCCAGGAAGAACATCGTTTTCTTTCCACTCTCACTGAGTTTGAAGTTCCTGTCGTGGCCCCCCTTGAGATCAAGGGCGAAACCGTTCTTCTTAATCAGGAAACAAATCTCTTCTACGCGCTCTTCCCGAAAGTCATGGGAAGGCTCAAGGATGAATTTAATAAAGAGGAGCTCGAACAAGCGGGCCGCCTGATCGGTCGCATTCACAACATAGGCTCGATGAGTCCTTTTTCTCACAGGCTCGCTCTTTCTCCCCAGAGTTTTATCGGGGGAAGTCGAGAGGCCTTGGAGCAGACGAAACCCGTGGATCACCCGAGTTTTGCTTTCTACCTTTCCCTTCTTCCACAACTAGAATTGATGCTGACACCAATTCTCGCTCCCCTTCAGGTGCAAAGACTTCACGGAGATTTTCACCGGGGAAATATCGTGTGGACATCTGCGGGACCTATGGCGGTAGACTTTGATGATTGCCTCACCGGGCCCGTGGAACAGGATCTCTGGCTTCTGAACGCCGGGACTGATGAAGATTCCCTGAAAGACAGAGATCACTTTCTTTCTGCTTACCGTGAGATGACCAGAAAAGATCAGCTTCGCATGGACCTCACGGAAGTCTTCCGGACAATGAGAATGGTTCACTTTAATGCCTGGATCGCCAAGCGCTGGGAGGATCATTCCTTTAAGCGCATCTTCCCTCAATTCTCCACCGCCAGTTACTGGGATATGGAACTCATCAATCTCCGGGTCCAGATCTCGCTCATCCAGGAACGTGGCACAGGATTTGGATACTAATCTTCAGTATTAACGATGAAACCGAAGCTTCAGCCACTTAGTGTGTCTGAAACTTCGACACATGTTAAAAACCTGGAGGTTTTTATGAAACTGTTTACTCTGCTGACAGCGATGGTTTTCGTAAGCAGCACTTTTGCCGCTTCTGCTTTTGAGAAGAAAACCAAGAAAGAAATGCTCGAACGTAACCTCGTCCTCACGGAAAAGGTTGAGAGTATCGAAGCTCACTCTAAGAAAGAAGAAGTCAAAGAGGCCTGCGCTATCATCCGGGATCTTCTTACGATCTATCCTGAGCAGTTGAAGGGCATCGGGTCTCACATGAATAACAATAAAACGAAAGTCATCATCGCCCGCGATGAAGTGCTGAATCAGCTCATCTATGTTCACAAGCAATCAGTCGTCTGTGATCGCGGGGACAACGCTGAGTATGTAGACGCGAAGGATCTTGAAAAGAACATGAAGAAGATCGCCAAATCCCTTCATAAGCAGAAGAAGCTGATTGAAAAAGAAGACACTGATTTTGCGAATGAGTTTTATTACCACTACGAGTACTAGATAATTTTCGGGCGGGAGTCTTACTCCTGCCCGTCATTAAATCTCACACCGACTTTAAATTCAGCATTCGATTCATCCACTGCACGATGGGCCATCACTGTACCCACTAAGGGATCATCGAGATCAAACGTATCAAAACCCATGATGAAGACTTCTGCACCCTTAGGGAAACTTGAAGGCTTGAAAGTGAGAAATCCCATTCCTCCGCGCGAGAGATCGAAGAGCTTAAGGGTATTGAGTTTTGTTTCACCTTTTACAACGACCCTCACGAGTTTATCTGCCTTGGGTCTTACTCTTGGGCTTTCTCTTTTCTCGGCAAACAACTTGTCTTCCTCATCAAGGGAAACGGGATCGAACTCGGTATTGAGAAAATCCTGATCGCGACTTGAACGCTCTCTCATGGATTTGACTTTCACAAAGTCGTTTATATGTTCGACCCTGCCGGAGCTCTTGGAAACCCAAAGTGTAGAGACATGGTTTTTTTTGAAATTCATCGATTCATCGGACTCATCGAGCAAGCGCATTTCTGCAGGAAACAGGACTGAGATATCAGAAGGCGTAAGCGAAATAATAGAAGACTTGAAGATGATCTGCTCACTTTCAATGTAAAAATAGACCGGAAGACTGAATTCTAAGATTTCATCCCCGGGTAGAAAATGCATGAGCTTGTTATCAACATTGTAAGAAACGAGCAGAGTCTCACAGACTCTGCGCTTGCCGGCCTCTTCTACCTGCCAAATGACGACTTTGTGGCCTTTCTGAACTTCACGAAAAATCTTCACGTAGTTCAAATAGCCGGTTTCAGGATTGATAAGTTTCATGGAATTGAATTGCCCAACCTTTGAGAAAAATTTTAGCATAGTGGTAAGGAATCACAATGCTTGCAATTATTATACTTCTCTTGTCGGGTACTTCGTTTGCTACGGACTTATTCTGGTCCACTCAGCATATAGAGATCAAACGTCAGAATAAAATCGGCTGGCAGCACGAACTGCAAGTGAAGCAAGATCTTTCGCGCAAAGTTTATGCGGGAGTTGGTGGAACCTACATCGAACGATTCCAATTTTTTGAAAAACGTTATGGCGCTTTCGTCGGATACAAAGCAAGTGATCGGTTAAATCTTGAAGCACGCTGGTATCGTGGGGAAAATGATAATCAGATTCTTCCCCGCGATCAGAAAATTCTCTCCGCATACTATGCTGCCGCCCCCGGACTTACTCCCTATCTCGTGTACCGCGATTACCGCTACAGTGTGACTCGTGTTCATATGGCAAATCTCGGAATGGAAATTGAAAAGATCCCAAACATCATTCTCATTCCGCAGGTCATGGCAGGGAAAGCGACTTTCAGCACACCCGCAGGAACAGAGTCCATTTACAATTATGGACTCCGGGCGATGTATTACGTTGAGAAAAAATTCACGGCCTTCGTTTTCGGTTATCAAGGTCGGGAAGCTTCCCAAGGAATTGTAGGCCAGTCGAATGTTCTGGTCGACACGCGCTCTGGCGGGTTTGGTGGAAGTTATTTCTTCCGCGACGACCTGAGAGCAGAATTCATCTTCGATCACACAGATTACAGACAACTTAAAAATCAGTTTCTGACCTCTACTCTTAACCTCTATTGGACGTTTTAAATGAAAGAAAACATGATTGTTTTTCTGGTGGACGGAACCGCCCTTTATTTCTTCGTTATCGCCTGCCTCTACTCTCTTCTCCTTGTCCTTTCATGGTTCAAGATGAAGCGGTATCAGGGAACAGTGAGAGCGGTTGAGCTTCCGGGAGTGAGTTTTCTCATTCCGGCGTTCAATGAGGAGTCTCTGATTGTGGAAACGATCCAGACTTATCTTTCACTCCATCACGAGAAAAAAGAAATCATCGTGATCAATGACGGCTCTTCGGATCAGACGATGAAGCTTCTTTCCACGATGTATCTTCTCCGGAAGGTGAAAGAGTACAACTACGTCTCAATTACTCACCCGGAACTCAAAATCATCAACGTTCCCCATATGGGTAAGGCCCAGGCCTTAAACCAGGGCCTTCATCACGCTCGCTATGATCTTATCTGCACCATGGATGCTGATACCATTCCATCGCGTGAGGGAGTTGAGGCGTGTCTTTCGGCGTTTGCTCAAGATAAAAAACTCATCGCGGCTGGCGGCGTGATTCAGGTTATGAATACCGGTGTTCTGAAAAACCACATCCCGGTTGAAGGGAAAGCTTCATGGATTTCCACTTTCCAGCGCATTGAATATCTCCGCACTTTTGTTTGCGAACGCCTGGGCTGGAGTCTTCTTGATTCCACGATCCTGATCTCAGGGGCATTCTGCATGGTAAAAAAAGAAGCGGTGGAACGAGTTGGTGGTTTCAATCACCGCTCCATCACGGAAGACTTCGATCTCATCGTGAGACTACGCCGTGCCTACGCGGATGACGAACACAGAATGAGAATTCTCCCGGTCACAACTTGTTACACTCAGGTTCCCGGATCGATCAGGCATCTCATGCGCCAGAGAGTGCGCTGGCAGCTGGGTCTTATGCAGACACTTTTTCAGAACACTTCTTTATTGATGAATCCGAAGCACGGAATTTTGGGAATCGTGGCGATGCCATACATGTGGCTTGTGGAACTTCTCTCCCCTATCTTTGAGCTCACGGCCTACGTCGCTATACCCCTCGGATGGATGACGGGTGCTATTTCCCATGAAGCAGTTCTGGGATGGATCGGAATTGCTCTGTTCTATAATTTCTTCCTGTCGCTGGCGGGACTTTATCTTGACCAGAAATATATTTCGAAGAAACCGAATGTTGCCTGGAAGAAAATGATTTTGGGCTCGCTGTTCATTCACATGGGCTACAAGCAGATGACTATGTGGTGGAGATTCAGGGCCCTTCTTAAGATGGTGGGGAATCACCAGCATTGGGGAGAAAAACCAAGAGAAGAAATCTTCCTCGTTAATTCTTAAAGAACACGTTCCGCTTTTCCCACTTTTTGGAAATTTTCCGAAGGTGGGATTCGATGAAGGGCTTAGCACGGTAGCGCGTGCGCTCGAGATCGGCCGCCGCCTCGAGCTGCTGCTGAACGGTTCTTCTGAACACATTCATCAGATTCTCTTCCTTCCCATGAGTCGCCTCACGATTTAGGCGATTCAGCTCAAGCAGCACCTGATGGAGACTCTCCGCCGTTGAGAGGCAGCCTTTAATTGGCTGATGCTTCACCTTAAACTCAGAAATTCTTTCGGTCGTAAAAGAAACGCGCGGCAGATGATGAAGAGATGTCGTGAGTTTCATCATTTTCTTGGCACAGGCCCAGGTGCCGTCAATGACAAAAACCTGCATGGGTTTGGTGGGAAGATCTGAGGCACTGGCGAGCGAGAGGTTCAGAACATTGTCGCCCGGATAAAGCACAACATTCTCGTATTTTTCATCCGTAAGAACCTTAAGAAATTCCGGATCTTCATCAAAGCCGATGCCCACGATAATTTTAGAATTCTCGAGGATCAGATGGCTGAAACGACCGGTCCCAACCTTCTCTTTTTTGTACTCCATCGGATGCATGAGAATGATAAATCGCGTCTCCGTCCTGAAGGGACGAAGCTCAGAGCAGACGCATGTTGCGAGCCGACGTCGGCAGTGAAGGCAGAGATTCATTTTCCTCTTATACAAAAAAAGAACTCTAGTCGGCCCCTGCAAGTTTCGATTATATTCTCCCCATGCGGATCATTTTTTTCCTCCTCTTCACATTTGCTTCGGCTGCTTTTGCGGCCCAGAATACAGAAGTCTCCTGTGAGATGAAGCGGGAAGAATGGGACAAGATGAGCTTTGACTTTAAATTCATGGGCCCGAAGCGGGCCCTAACGACCTTTACCTTCAAACATGGCGAACTTTCCGGGAACCAGAACGTCCCGGTCTCGGCGATTCATCAGTCGAGTGAGGCCCGTTATGTAGGAGTGAACTTCCAGGGTGACGAAAAGCTCGTTTTCATCCTTCTCACCCCGATCTTTACTGTTGAAAACCTTGGAATTCCGTTCGATATCGAGGTTGTGTCCTCAATCTACGGACCGACTTATCTGAAGTGCCGGGCGACGAAGTAATTTTCGCGCCGCACCAACCTACCCACCAGCTAATTTAACCTTAAAGCCCAGCTTCTCGAGATGAGCTTTTATCTTCTCGCGATGATCACCCTGAATTTCAATCTTATTGTCTTTAAATGTGCCGCCGGTTCCGCAGAGAGATTTTAATTTCTTTGAGAGTTCTTCGAAATAAGGGTTATTCACGGGCAGTTCAAAAACCACCGTGACAGTTTTCCCGCCACGCGCGTTTTTTTCGAGTCTGACTTTTAAAGTATGGTCATTGGGTTTGAGATCTGAGGCCTTGGGACACGTACAAGGAAACTTTCCGCACACCTTGCATCGTTTTTTGAAATTGGGATCGTCGGAATAGACGATTTCGTAATCAGACATAGGGTGAAGGTAAAGTTTACTCTTCCTTGAGTCAAGCAACATCCATGTTTACCTCTGTCAGTTAAAAGCAAAACCTCCCAGAAGAGTTGTCGCTAGCGAGAAAAAACCAAGACCTAATAACAGGATGACTTTTTCCATTCGGCACTCCTTGTTCGCCTCTCACAGCATGTTTACGCCCGCTCCATTTATGATGCATCTCACTTTTGCTCTCAGTCAGATTAAGTAGGCCCTCACCTAGTCTTTATGCTAGGATACGCCCATGCCTAGGTATGTTTTGTTTCACAAACCCTATGGAATTCTTTCACAGTTCACCCCGGAAGACGGGGCCAGGTCCCTTGCTGAATTTAATCTGCCCCAAGGAATCTACGCAGCTGGAAGGCTCGATAAAGATTCCGAAGGTCTCCTTCTTTTGACCGATGATGGTCCTTTGATTGAACGCTTATTAAATCCGCAATACGAAAAACAAAAAACCTATTGGGTGCTCGTTGAAAGAGTTCCGACGGAAGAGTCGCTGGAGAAAATGCGCCTGGGTTTAAAGATCGAGGACTATCTCACCAAACCTTGTGAAGTAAAAATTCTTGATCCACAGCCCGATGTTCCTCCCCGCGATCCACCAGTCAGATTCAGAAAAACCGTTCAGGACATCTGGATCGAGATGAAAATTACTGAAGGAAAAAATCGCCAGGTAAGAAAGATGACAGCGGCGATTGGTCACCCCTGTCTTCGGCTTATTCGCATGAAGAGTGGGGATTACGAACTGGGTGATTTAAAACCCGGTGAGTGGAGGGAGTTATGAAGTATGTTCTACTTCTCACTATTCTTGCCTGCACCTCTGTGCTCCGACTGTCAAACGCCTCACCTACCAGCAAACAATTGATCATCACGAATGCCTCGAACCTCTCACTCGTTTGAAACTTCCCCTCCATCGTAAAGTCCAAAACTCTCTCCTTCAGGCAACTGGCACGACAGGCAGTTTTCTTCTGACGAGTGTGGGTGTTGTGACAGATACAGTGGTTGTGTCGACAGGATTTGTGGGAGCAATTTATCTCTGCGGAGAAGGCCCATGCGGGAACGACGGGCTGGAGATGTCCGTACGTTGATAACCTCTCAAGGGCGTACAGGAAAGTGTCATCATGCCTGCATGGAAATGGAGAATATGTCGCCGCATTTGAGCAGCTGAATATCGTCGAAGACAATCAGGTCATGGGAGAATGTTTATCGGATCTTGAAAAAGTGAAAAATAAAGAACTGAAGGCGAAGTTTATTTATAATTCGAAGTAATTCACATTTCTAAAATGCGGGCACCAAAGGGCGCCCGCATGAAAATTATTAAAAACCAAAAACTTTACTTGTTTCTATTAGTTTCCCATTCTCATAGCCGTATTCATCTTTTTGAATTTGTCTTTCAGTTGATGAAACTGCGTCCGACGGACGGTTAAAACAGCTACTCGCTTCATTGCTAAAGCGTGGTGAACGGTAATGGAAAAATGAACTACCTCCACCTGGCGCATTCATTTTTAGAATTTCTCCGGAAGCACAGTTCACGCCAGCGTCCTCGAGTACAATGTCTCCGATAGGAACTCCTGTAGAAAGACCCGTTCCCCGAAAGCAAGAATATTTAATGAGGAGATTATTATCTACCAGTATGGCGACATCACCGTATGAGGTAACTCCGATGTGTTCTTTCCCATCAATGTATTGTCGATCATATAGTCCCGTCACAGATACTGCTCGCTGGCCTTGATAACCAATACAAGGATTTTCGTTAAGGACAGCCTTGGCTTCATCGGACAATCTATATCGTGGACCTGTCAGGTTATCGAACCTTTCAAATTGACCATATTCAGCAAAAACTGAAAGAGAAAATGCAGTCATCAAGAAGAAGAGCGAAAATTTCATAAAGCCTCCATTTTGTAATGGGGATTTCATTTCAAACGGAGTGCCAGCTTAAACGGAATATATTTGAGCTGACGGGATAAAAGTGTCGATTTCTTAATCAGGTAGGAACTTAGTGACAGAGAAACCGGGGTTTGAGCTTAGCCGTGACCTGACATTGACTCACCCACTGACCACCCTTCATCTCAGCATATCCGTGAAACCAGCGGATTTTTTTCATGCCCTGGTGAAGAGGAATCTGATCCGGATAGACTTCAGGAATTTCGCCGTCGACGTCAAAGCACCAGCCGTAGGCACGCATATCGGTATCAGAAAGGACTTCGAGTGATTCATCCTTACCAGGAAGATTCATAATCGTATTGAGCCCGCGATCCGTTCCCTGAAAGGCAATGTGATTGGCCCAGAGGGTTTTGACGGTTGCTTCGCCGATCGTTTGCGCTTCAAGAGCTTTGCCCGTGAAAAGAGGTTTGTCTGAACAGGGGCCCATGATTTCGAAAGCGATAAGAAGTGGCAGCATATTTTCCTTTTTAACCTCCAATTGGAGGTTAAGATTTTTTACGATCCTGATAAGTATCTGTTTTTTTCATCTGACCGAGACCAAGTCCGTAAGACTCAACCATCTCGAGCTTCTTCATGGCCTCACCCGGAGTGAGCTCGCCACTTAGGATTCCCAAATACGCGTTCACTTTGAGAGTGAGTTCAGAAGCATTCTCATTCAAAGCTTCGAGGCGTACTGAAGCGACACCCTCTTTCTTCAAGGTCTGAATCAGAAACCCCGCCGATTGTGGAGTGGCCTTGAAAAAAGTGTTACGGCATTCATGATCGGCCTTAAGGAAATGCCAGTTACCGTACGGATCTTTCAATTTAACTTCATGCTTCTCACAGGGCTTCCCGCAATCTTTGAACGATGACCCCTTAGACAGAAAAGCGGCAAACACACAATGCTCCATGTGGAACTCGGGCATATATTGGTGAATCGTGACTTCAATTTTAGAAGGATCGCCGAACTTCACGAGATCAAGAAGCTGCTCCTGGTTCAGGTCATAGGAAACGTTCACGGTTTCGAGACCTTTCTCTGAAAGATAAGAAAGAGTTCTCGCATTGGTGACGTTCAGAGAGAAATCCCCGATGAGAGGAATCTTTGTTTCGCGTTTCAGGTATTCCAGAGCTCCGAGATTTCTCACGAGGATGAAATCAGGATTCAGGCGCGCAATCATTTTGAGATTATGATATTCCTGGGGCTTTAAAATTCTAGTTGTCGCTATCCCCGCTTTAATTCCGGCATCACGAAGAAGTTTGAGTGAGCTCTCGTAGTTTTTTCCAAATTCAAAATCAAGGACAACAGATTTCAGGCCCTGGATGCCCACGATGGCCTCGACCTGCTCAGTTGTCCGGAGAAGGACATTGAGACCAGTCTTCCCTTTGGAGCGCTCTAAAATGGGTGCAGTGACTTCCACCACTTCGGTCTTTCTCATGGTCCGGGCCGCGTTCATTTTTTCTACAAGCTCGCGCCGCAGATCTTTTAATTCACGATGATTGAGAAAGAGTCCTTCCTGCAGGAAGCACTCAAAACTATCCATTCTATAAACAGTCGTCCCGAGTGAAGAGAGTTCTTCTTTGATAAACTCCTCGGTCGTTGATCTGTTGTTGGCCGGAGCAAGGAAGGAAATAGTCTGAGCGTAGACTTCTCGCCCTTCGGGATCGATCGCCTTCACCAGAAGTGGCTCGTTATACATTCCCTGAATCAGAAACTTGAGACCGATCTTTTTCATGTGCTCGCGGGAACTCCAGTTCTTCTGAAGGTCGCGTCCGAGAGTTTCGTTAGAATTGAGATAAACCTTCTGACCTTTTTTGATCTCGAGATTTTTCTGAAGGAGCTCCACTTCGTACTCTTTGCCAGAGCGCTTGACCGCCATGATCTTCGAGCCCATTTCTTCTTTGCCTACGATGAGAAGCCCCATCTGAGGCTTGAGATCGGTTTTCGTCTCAATAATAAATTTATTTTTCTGGATAGATTTCACTTCACCGAGGAAGAGCCCACGGTGGGCGGAAAATGTTCCGTCCACAAGCTTCTGGTGATCAACACCATTTAACCAACCGGAGAAAAAGCCGCGAGAATAAGTACTCGCGAGTTCTTCTGTCCGCTGATTAAGCTTAAGCGGATTGCCATCAATGACTTCGCGGTAGTTTTTAGCAGCAGAAGCAACATACTCCGGAGTCTTAAGTCGGCCCTCAACTTTAAAAGAATTCACACCAAGATCACGAAGCGCCGGAACTTCTTCAATACCCATCAGATCTTTGGGAGAAACGAGATAGCTCCTGTCGCCCATATCTTTCTTGACGTCATCGACATACAGCTCGTAAGGAAGTCGGCACGATTGCGCGCATTGCCCTCGGTTAGCACTTCTTCCGCCGAGAGACTCACTCGTGAAACACTGGCCTGAGTAAGCTACACAGAGGGCCCCATGAACAAAGACTTCGAGTTCTTTGTCAGTCTGCTCGCGGATAAGTTTAATTTCAGCTATTGAGTTTTCTCGACCAAGGACAAAGCGATCAATTTTCAGATCATCCACCAGCTTAATGGCATCGGGATTGGTGACTGTCATTTGAGTTGAAGCATGGATTCTCTGGTGAGGGGCCATTTCGCGAATGAGTTTAGCGAGCCCCAGATCCTGAACGATAAAAGCATCAGGCCCCAGCGGGAGAATTTCTTTCAGGAGCTCAATCACCTTAGGAAATTCATTTTCAAAGATCACGACATTGAAAGCGAGATTCACTTTCACACCGTAGAGGTGACAAAGATCAATCATCTCCTTCAATTCTTCCATCGATAGATCAGTCGTTCTTCCCCGGGCATTGAAAAATGGAACCCCAACATAGATCGCGTCCGCGCCGTGATGCACGGCAGCTAAACACATTTCCATGTTTCCCACGGGGAGAAGTAACTCTGAATTCATACGAGCTTTCTAACCCAAGGGAATCCCCTTGGCCACCGAGGGAAACCGGCCAGTTTTCATAGAGGAAAAAAATACAGTCTCTCGGGAATTTTAAAAGTCGATTTAAATGGAGGGATCACCTCCTCCCGGAATAAACATGACAATCTTCAAAATCCTGCTCGTCTTTCTCACCTTTCTCCCGACGGTGCATGCCCGACTGGTGCAGATCCTTCATACCAATGATCTTCATTCGTATTTTGCAGGAACCCGCGGAGGCATGGGTGGTTATGCCCGTCTGAAAACCCTGGTGGATGAACTCCGCGCTCAGGCGACGGAAAAAGGCATGCCGACGGTTTATCTCGATGGCGGGGATTTCGGAGAGGGCTCTTCTTATTATTTTTCCAACCAGGGAGTGGACTCTCTCCGCGCTCTGGATCTTCTCGGAGTTGATGTCACGGTTCTCGGTAATCACGACTTCATTCTTGGTGGTCGCCAGCTCGCCAATCAAATCAAGGAAGCTAAGCTTTCGGCGAGTATTGTTTCGGCCAATATGGGGAATAAAAGATTCACGGGACTGTTGAATTACATGCCGGATTCTGTGGATATCACTTTAGGTGAACACAAAGTAAGAGTCTTTGGTCTTACGACGCCGGATCTTCATTTCCAATATCCCCTTCGTCCTCTGGGATTTATTCTTCCTCCCCACAACATCGGAATGAAAGTAGCGGAGAAAGCGAAAAAAGATGAT
>JBKJNQ010000228.1:0-25316 GCA_046593575.1 Bacteriovoracaceae bacterium | reverse complement strand
CTCCGGTCAAGCGACTTCGCCGTTAGGAATCCGAAGAAGAAAGTGAAGGTGATGTAGTAGATCATATCCTGAGTACCGATCACACCCCGGAGCACGCGCTCAAAATGCGACGTAATCCCCACGTACGTGAAAATTTCTGCCACCAGAAAATTTGAATTGAGATTCCCGCCCCAGGTGATCATCCAGAGGAACATGATTCCCAGAATGGAAAGAAGGCCAGCAATGATCTGGTTTCCGGAAATGGACGAGCAGAAAAGTCCGAGGCTGATATACGCCAGAGCATTCAGCATGACGGACGAATAAGCAGCGAAGAGCACGCTAAAATCGTGAATGCCTACTCCCCAGATGATGAGAGGGAAAATCATGGTCATGACCAGCATGCAGACAATTAACGTGAAGGCAGCAAGACCCTTGGCCAGAATAACCTGCCAGTCACGAACGGGAGACATCCAGTAGAGCTCGAGCGTTTCCTGTTTTTTTTCTTCCGAAAAAAGTCGCATGGTAATAAGCGGAATGAAAACCAGAAACAAGAAATTGATGTTCGCAAAAAGTCTCAACACGACTTCATCCACAAACGACACCGTCTGGGTCATGTTTTGCGGAAGGGCCTGGATCCCGTCGGAATAGGTAACGAGGAGATTGAAAAACATGATTCCTGAAATAAGAGAGAAGAGTCCTATGAGGACGTAGGCCAGGGGTGAAGAGAAGTAGGACTGCGATTCTTTTTTCCAGAGGGTCCAGATCATCGGCGGGTCTCCGTCATGTGAAGGAAGATGTCTTCGAGCTCAGGTGACTCCACCATCATGGTGTGAAGTTTCACACCTTTTTCGACGAGAAATTTCGCAAGCTCCGGTCGGATGTCACGGTCGTCTTCAAAAGATAAGTGATACTGATCTTCTGAGTTCAGGTGCTGAACGGCCCCCTGATCAAATTTCCCGAATGAAGTTAGATCGGGAAGCTTCTCCCCACTCGAGAGTCCAATCCTGAGAACCAGTCCCTGGCGGAATTTTTTATGAATATCATGAAGGCTTCCGCTGGCGCGGACTTTACCCTGATGGATGATCGTGATGTCATCACAGATTTGCTCAACTTCAGACAGGACGTGGGAAGAAAAGAGAATCGTTTTTTCCTTAGCGAGAAGCTTAATGAACTCACGGAGCTCAACGACTGACTGAGGATCAAGACCATTGGTGGGTTCATCGAGGATGAGGAAAGGAGCATCGTAGAAAATCGCCTGAGCGAGACCCACTCTCTGCTTGTAACCCTTACTGAGGTTTCCAATAATTCTTTTTCTCACGTCCTTTAGCCACAGATCAGAGAGGATTTTATCCAGACGGGTATCGAGCTCTTTCACCTTGTGAAGCTTTCCCACAAAACGAAGATAATCCTCAACCGTCATATCCGGGTAAAGCGGAGCATTTTCCGGAAGGAGACCCACCTGGTTTTTCAGATTTCTTTTTTCCGGATGAACCTCTTCTCCGAAGAGCTTGATCGTTCCGCTGGTCACGGGCAGAAGACCCGCGATCATTTTCATGGTGGTACTCTTTCCCGCTCCGTTGGGACCGAGGAATCCGTGGATCGACCCACGTTTCACAGAGAAACTCACCTTATCCACGGCGATTCGGCCGGGATATTCCTTACTGACACCGTCAACTATGAGGATATTATCCATTTCTTCCCACAATAAATTAATATAGAGACTGTAGCTTGGCCGCATAAGCGCCGAAAAGGTCTATTAAGGACTATGACTATTTTAGATACTTTCAAATCAAGAATTCAAGCAGCACAGCGGATTCTTATCACGACCCATGAATATCCCGATGCCGACGGGATCGGGTCGGAAATTTCCCTTTGTTTAGCTCTCAGGGAGTTCGGCAAAGAAGCCTGGTGCGTGAACGAAGAGACCCTACTCGATCGCTATCAGTATCTTGATTCAGAACACTGTGTTGTGGGCCATCAGGATTTTTGGAAACAGCACGGTGGTTTTAAACCTGATTTAGTGATCGTTGTTGATACCAATACGCACGCGCGCGTCGGCAAAGAGCTCTCTCAGTATATCGATGAAGGTAAGTTCAAAGTTCTCTACATCGACCATCACCCTTGCCGGGGCCGGGATCTTTCCAATCATTGCATAGACGTCACAGCGGCAGCGACGGGCCAGATGGTGGGAGAGATGATCGAGTATCTCGGTGTCCAGTTCACGAAGAAAATCGCTCTTCCGATTTATACCGCCATCATTATTGACACGAGTTCCTTCCGTTACCCTACTGTTTCGGCGAGCACTCATCGTCTGGTAGCTAAACTCATGGCCACCGGAATTAATCCTCCGGAAGCTTATAACGGAATCTACGGCACCAAGCGTGTTCATCACATGCATCTTTTAGGCCGCATTCTTGATACCGCTGCCACAAATAGTGATGAGAGTATCGCGTGGATGCTTCTCCGGAAGTCCGACATCGATAAATTTGCCGGCGATGTAGAAGATACCCATGCGTTCATCAACAATCTTCTGGTTCTGAATAACATCAAGGTTGCGATCATGTTCCGTGATGACGGTCCCATGATGAAGATGAGCCTTCGTTCTTCAGGGGATTATGATGTTGGAACAATTGCCCTCGCCTTAGGTGGCGGAGGTCATTCGCATTCTGCTGCTACCATACTCAAGAAAGAGCCGGGCGAGTCAGCTGAACAAGTCATTTCTAAAACGATTAAGAAAGTTGAAGAGATTTTGAAGAAGCTCGAAGCGGTCTGATTAAATCCAGCCCATTTCCTTAGCAACCAGCCAGAGAATTCCGATTCCAATCACTCCCAGAATAATCACAAATTGCTTGGCCTGCTCAGTATGAGTTTCCACATTGAGATCCGGCTTCTCTACCTGAGGCTTCGCGATTTCCTGAAGCTCTTCATCAGTAAAAGGATTTTCAACATCCTCAAAGACTCCAAGTCCATGCAGTCGGTCTTTGAGATTGGCAGGGATTTTCTTAAATTCTTCAAGCTCAATTTCAATCTGCATGATCGGCATACCACGGCGCCCGGATTTCTGGGCCTGTTTGTAAGTGTCCCCTTCTGAGAGGGCGCGAAGAGCATATTCGTTTTCAGAGACTTTAAAATTTACTTTGCACTGATTTAGGATGGCACTAATTTTTTCAATCTCAGTTTCATTCAGGTTGGTGTAGATCACGGTTCCTCCCGAGGAATTTTACCATTCTGGATTTAAAGAGCCGCTCGTTCCACTTAAGTCCCTGGCGGCGTAAAACTTTCCGGTCAAAGGAAAGATAGGTTTCATTGACATTTTTGTAGAGTGATTCAAGAGCACTCTCATCAAATGACGAAAGGAAGTAAGCACCCTCTTTCAGGTATTCGCGGTTCACTGGTGTATCGGAAACAACAACCGGTCTTCCGGTGGCAAGAGCTCCGAAGGCGCGCGAAGGAAAGAAACTCTTCGAGAAATCCCAGATGGCCTTGGCCTGATGGGAATAAAGGGCCGAAGTCGCTTCACAATGATCCCCGGCAAAATCAATCGTCGGAAACTCTTCTTTTACCTTCAGCAGATGATCAAAAGGTCCCATGACCCGAACCGTTTCCTGATGAGACAGAAGAACTTTCACGACGGCGCGAAAATTATTTTCAGACAGACCGTGGGTATAAATCAGGTGATGTTCAAAGGAGAAATTATGATCTTCGTCTTTCACGAAGGGATACTCTTCAGTCCGATAAGTGGGAGCAATGACTTCCGCATTCGGAAGCTCAAGCCTTGCCTTTAAGGCTTCAGAGCTCACGGCAATTTTCGGAAAATTCCGGAGAGCTTTTTCTCTCCAGTCATTCACGTAGGCAGAGAAGAGTTTCTGCCAGCCGATTTTTGTTTCGTCGATCAGATCCCAATCAAGAATGTATAACTCCCGCTCGACTTGGGCGGGAAGGTTGAGTCCGTGAATGTAGCCGCGGGAAAGAACAATCACCTTATTGATGGTCGGATGAAGAGGAATACCTTTGACCGCTGAAGGGAGAATCCAGAAGTGCTTCGTGAGAACATCGCCCTTCTTCACCTTATGCGTGAGATAGCTCGAAACAATCGGTCTTGTTTCAATCTGCCCCAGGATTCCCCCCTGCTTATGGGCCATGGTGTAGATTTCGGCGTTCGGGAAGATATTGAGGACGAGTTCGAGTAAGAACGTCGATTCATCACGCAGAAGAAGTGAATCAATAAAGATCGCCGTATTCATGTCAGTACTTTTTAATCTGGATCACAAGCGACCCGAAGATGAGAATTCCCCCACCGATCAGCTGAAGATCAGTCAGTTGTTTTCCGAGGAAGATCCAGTTCACGATGATGGCAAAAAAGGGAAAGAACATTTCCGCAATCGCCGCGGTCTTGGCACTGATGCGCTTCAGACCCTGATAGTAAAACCACATCGCAAGTCCACCCGAA
This sequence comes from Bacteriovoracaceae bacterium, assembly GCA_046593575.1. Taxonomy (GTDB): domain Bacteria; phylum Bdellovibrionota; class Bacteriovoracia; order Bacteriovoracales; family Bacteriovoracaceae; genus Peredibacter. The sequence goes on along the minus strand of JBKJNQ010000228.1, from coordinate 20,887 downwards.
ATGAGAACCATGATGAGGATGCGTAGATAATCTTGTCCGTTGGGAAGAATGAGATTTCTATTCCACTGAACAAAAGGAGCGAGGGCCACAAAGCCCGCAAGGAATCTTCCGGAAAGAATCGCCTTGGTTTCAAAACCAGCGATGGTGAGTTTTTTACCGTAAACGGTAGCGGCTCCCCAGCCAACAATGGAAACTAAAACCAGAAGATAGCCTCTGACGGCAGAATCAGAAATGACGAGGCTGAAATCTTTCACGAGCAGTTGGTAAAATCGTTCGATATCCGGAGAGGAAACGAGAAGTCCTCCGACCATGCAAACTGCGCCCCAGATCAGGAATTTCTTTTCGATCGGCTCTTTCAGGACAATCGCTGCCAGAGTGATGACGACCAGTGGCTGTAGCTTCTGAAGCAGGATCACGAGCGAGGGATTGAGAAAATGAAATGATTCCGTGAAGGCGACAGTCGCAAGTCCTGACCCCACACATCCCACGATGAAAAATGAAAAGATGTCTGAGATTTTCAGCTCACCCATGCGCTTAATGGCAGCAATCAATGTCCATCCGAAAAAAAGAGAAAGGATAAGGTGCTCGTAGAAGACGATCGTGACCGGTTCAAGCCCGCTTTCGACTAAAGGATAGCGAATGAGCGTATCCATTGCCCAGAAGAAGCACGCAAGAAGAATGAGAAGTGTTCCGGCCATGGTTTATTTTAGCGTGGAAAGCATGCTCGCGGAATAGAAGTTTTGGAAAACATCGTGAGCGCGCTTGGAAACGAGCTCCTTCTTGATGCGCTTTCTGTCACCTTTCCGCTGCTCTTTTGTGAGATCCACTGACGGGAGAAGGCCGAAGTTGATATTGGATGGACATGGCTTCTCAACAGTCATGATGTAATGAACAAGTGCTCCCATCGCCGTTTCGACCGGGAAAGGAACTGGATCTTCGCCACGAATCTTCCGCAGGACCTGAAAAGCGGCATAAAGACCCATGCTCGCTGATTCGGTGTAGCCTTCGACGCCAGTGATCTGGCCGGCAAATGAGATTTCCGGAAACTTCTTGGAAGATAAATCAGAGTTCAGGAGTTTTCTGGCGTTAAGAAACGAGTTCCGGTGACAGGATCCGAGGTGGATGAAACTTGCGTTCTCCAGACCTGGGATCATTCGGAATACACGAACTTGTTCTTTGTAAGTCAGGCGGGTCTGAAACCCCACCAGATTGTAGGCCGAGCCCAGAAGATTCTCTTTCCGAAGCTGGACCACGGCATAGGGCCACTTGCCTTTGATGTCGGGCTCCAGACCCACCGGCTTCATGCATGAGAAGCGCGCAGTATCTTTTCCACGTTCGGCCATGGTGTCGATCGGAAGACAGGATTCAAAAAATTTCCAGTCCTCGAATTCTTTTTGCTGAACTTTTTCCGCAGTTGCGAGGGCCTCGATGAAGGCGTAATACTCATCTTTTGTCATAGGGGAATTGAGATAATCCCCACCTGCTTCCATATCTTTGTGGCGATCTTTGAAATACATTTTTGTCAAATCAAGCGTATCCGCGTCTACGACCGGTGCGATAGCATCGTAAAAATAAAAATCATCACCAGAAATTTCTTTCTGGATCCACTGTTCGAGTTTGGTGGTTGTTAAGGGGCCAGTAGCGATGATGACGTAATCGCATTCAAATTGTTTTTTAAGTTCAAGGGGATTATCAGCTTCCAGAGAAACCACTCTGATGTTCGTATTTTCAGAAAGCTGTCTTGTGATCTCGGCAGAAAACTTCTCGCGATCCACTGCCAGCGCATCTCCGGCGGGAACGGCGTGAAGAGTCGCGCACTCAAGAACCAGCGAGCCCATCGCCTTCATTTCATTTTTCAGGATGCCGTGACCGGAAGTGGAGTCCATGGATTTGAGAGAATTTGTGCAAACGAGTTCTGCAAAAGTCGGGATTTTCTGGGCAGGGTTGAGTTTGACGGTTTTTCCCTCAACCAGAACAACCTGAATTCCTCTGCGGGCCAGGAACATGGCGGCTTCAGAACCGGCGAGACCGGCGCCAATCACAAGAACCCTTTTCATGGCCATGAGTAACTCTCTTTCCTGCAGAAGTTTTGCTATAATGAACCGATCTCATACCCCTTTTATCTGCAACGTGTCAAGTAAAGAGGCAGCTATGGCCAGGCTCATTCTCCATCAAACTCATCACACTCTCGCTGATTTCGACAGCATTGCCGAATACTTGAAGGCTTCTATGAAGGGCGATGGTCTCCATTTATTCCCGGAGCTCTTTCTTACGGGTTATCCCCTGCAGGATCTTTGTCTTCAGCGCGCTTTTATCGACAGCTATCAGGAGCACTTCGCTCGCGTGAATGAATGGTTGAAAAATCAGTCGCCCAATGAACCCTTGCGCGCACTCGTCCCGGGACTTCACTACGAACTTGAAACAAATAATCTCCCGAGAAAAATTGAGAACGTCATCTTTGAAGCAGTACCTGGAACTGGCCTCAGAAGAATTTATACCAAGCGACTGCTTCCGAATTACGACATCTTTGATGAGCAAAAATATTTTGTACCGGGTAAGGAAAATTGTTTCTACGAATATGAAGGAAACCTCCTGGGTCTTCACATCTGTGAAGACATGTGGGGAAGCTCGTTTCACCAACTGGATCCGCTGGATCTCATGTACAACGAAATGAAAGAAAAAAATCTTCCGGTGAAGATGCTGATCAATCTTTCTGCCTCCCCTTTTGATGGCGCCAAGAAAGCAAAACGGATTGAACGCGCCAAAAATATCAGCTTGAAATTCAAGTGCCCCTTTCTCTATTTGAACCGTGTTGGAGGAGAGGATGAAATCCTTTTTGATGGATCGAGTTTTGTCATGGCCGGAAGTGATCTCACGCTCCAGATGAAAAGTTTCGAGAAAGATCTACAGACTGTGGATCTTCAGACCATCACTGGAAATTATTCTGAAGTTGCTCACTTTCATCCGGAAAATACCTGGGAAGGGCTCTTTTCCCCGCAGCTAGATACAACGAAGTCCCCGGCCGAACTTAAAACCTGGAATGATGACGAATGCGCCATTATTCTCAAAGCACTCGGATTTGGTCTTCAGGAATACGCCAGAAAATCAGGATTCAAAAAGTTTCTCGTCGCCCTATCGGGGGGACTCGACTCTGCTTTGGTCCTCGCCATCGTGAAGCTCTCTCTTAAATCAGATCAGGATGTTGAGGCAATTTACATGCCGAGCATCCATTCTGCGATCCTCTCGACCCAGCTTTGTGAGGAAATGTGCCGCAAGATCAAGGTTCCATTAAGACATCTACCGATCAAATTTCTCCATTCGACCGTGAAAAATGCTTTCACCCAGACGTTTAACGAGAAGTTTGAAGGCCTGGTTGATGAGAATGTTCAAAGTCGTCTTCGCGGAACTCTCCTTTACACCCGCTCGAACCAAACCGGTGCCATGGTCATTAATACCAGCAATAAGTCAGAGCTCGCTGTGGGATATTCCACCCAATACGGAGATTCAGTTGGTGCGATTTCGCTTCTCGGTGACCTTTATAAAACAGAGGTTTATCGGCTTGCCCGCTACGTGAATGACGTGCATGGCGGACTGATTCCTGAAGGGATTATCACTCGGGGTCCATCGGCAGAACTTCGTCAGAATCAGCTCGACCAGGATTCCTTGCCACCCTATTCGCGTCTTGATCCGATGCTCGAAGGAATTCTTAGCTACAGGTTCGGCAAGAAAGAATTGTTAGGATTAGGTTTCGGTGAGGAAGAAATACTTAAAACCCTTAACCTCTACCTGAAATCAGAGTATAAAAGAGCTCAGTTCTGTCCCATTCTAAAAATTAAGGCAAAGAGTTTTGGATTTGGATACAGAATACCGATTAGTAAAAACCTGAATTACCACCTATAAACGAGGGAACAAATGAGCGAGCAAAACAACACGGAATCCACAGACACTAAAAGCAAAGTCATGGGGAAGATCAATGAACTGAAATCAAATGTTCAGACGTTTATCAACGACGTGAATGTCACTGATATCAAGGCCAGCATCAACGCCATGGTGAAAGACGCTCAGAAAGATTTCCACAAGCTGGTTGATAAAGACATCGCTGACATGAAAAAGAAACTTCAGAAAGAAAAAGCTGAAGTTGAAAAGAAGGCCAAGAAGTTTCTCGATGGTCACAAAAAAGAGCTCAACGCTCTTCAGGCCAGAATTGATAAACTCGTTAAATCAGCGAAAAATGTAAAAGCTCCGGCGAAGAAAGTGCCAACAAAAAAAGCGATCACAAAAAAAGTCGCAACGAAAAAGAAAGTTTCTAAGAAAAAATAAGCAAAAACAAGAAGGGCCTTAGGGCCCTTCTTTTATGCGACGACTTCTGAGACGTGAAAGACTTTTCCGCGACCGGACTTTTTGGATAAATACATCATCTTATCCGCAAACTCGATGATCGACTTTGCTGTATCAGCATCATTGGGATATTCGGCAATTCCCACAGAGAGTGAGAGCCGGTATTTCTGTTCTTTATCAATATCAAATTCAGCAGCTTTGACAGCTTCAGAAATCCGCAGCGCAATCATCTTCGATTCCGTAATAGTTGTTCTCGGAAGAAGAACAATGAATTCATCTCCGCCGTAACGATAGACAAGATCAGTAGAACGCAGCTGGTTCTTCACCACTTTGGCCATATCGATCAGTAACTGGGAACCGACCACGTGTCCGAACTGGTCATTCACGTTCTTGAAGTAATCGATGTCCACGAACAAGAGGGCAAATCCACTTCTGTCATGCTGAAAGCGGCTGATAAAGAGATCGAGATCTTCCACAAGTTTTCTCTGATTAAAGAGACCAGTGATTTCATCGGTAAGAGAGAGTAAACGCATCTCTTCACGCTTACGGGACTCAGTCAGGATGGTGACCGAAGTCTTGAGCACGTTTGAGAGATAGTCCGAAAGTATATCTTTGATAGAAAACGCAGATGTATTCTTCGCTACAAGATATAAGAGATTTCCTTCTCCGTCTTTCACGAGAAAATAGAAACGATGTTTCCAGTAGCGGAGACCAAAGATCAGGCCCGTTTCATCGGTGAGGAAACGCTTGATGCGTTTCAATTGCTGATCACTCAGCTTGAGCTTCTTTTTCAGGGACTCGAGTCTCTTTTCATCTGAGTGGAAAGTAAGTTCTTTCTCACGTTCAAAGAAAAGATTGATGTATTGATGAAGATTTTGAGCGATGTCTTTGACGGATGAGAAACTCTCCGGCCGTGAGAACAGATGAAGTACGGCCCGCTCCGGGTTCCAGAGACCACTCTGTACGGCACCATGAAGTTTCAGGCGATAAATCACAGTACGAATTTCGTTTGAATCAACCGGCAGACTCAAAAAATCAAAGAGCCCCGCTCGAAATGAACCGACAATTCCTGTGATATCGGGTCTGGGTGATAGCAGAGTGATAGCGGCGCGGGGGATAACGTGACGGATACGGCGGATGTCATCGATCGTTTTCTGACTCTGACGGTTGGAGGCAAAAAAGACAGCATCAGCTTCGCGTTTTCCAAAAGACATAAGATCACCGACCTCCTGAATATAGGAGAAGTGATATTCAACCTTATTTTCACGGAAGGATTTTTTTATCGCTTCAATAGAAAATGAATCAAGGCCGATGCAGATGATTTCGAGCTGTCCGTTTTTTTTGGTCATTACATATCTATATTTTTCTTAAGGGCCTCGAGCACAGCACCTTTGTCTGTCTCATCTTCCAGCACTGAAATTGCATTCCGCAGAGTCTTGATCGCTTTTTCGAGTTTGTCTTCGAGCTCAAAGCGTGATTCTACCGTACGCTTTTCCTGGGACTGCATGGACTCCATGTCAAATTCCATTCCATCGATCTTACGCTTCAGCTCCAGAATTTTCAAATCACGATTTCGAATTTGTGTTTCAGAATCCGCTTTCAGAAGTTCAAGTCTTTGCTCAAGTTCTCTTTCGTGAAGCTGAACTTTTTTGACATCGATACGGTTCTTTTGAGTAGATTTGTCGACTTCCTCACGGAGAATGCGGTTTTTTTCTTCAAGTATAAGACGACGCTCTTCCTCAAGACGAACACGATCTTTCAACCCCGAGATTTCTTCGTTCATCTTTTTCCGGACAATCGAAAGCTCAATTTTCTTTTCATCGAGTTCCGCTCTCATATTCAAAGTCTGGCGGTTATGAAGAAGTTTTTCCTCTTCCATGGTCTGAATTTTAGAAAGGAGTTCTTCGCGATCACTGCGAAGGTTCGAGAGAGTTGCCTGCATGCGTTCAAGCTCTGCTGAATAAGCGCCGGAAATTTCACGAAGTTCCTGGCCCATCGGTCTTTCAGCGCGAACGGGAAGAACTTCTTCTTTTTCTTCCTTAACTTCTTTTTTCTTTTTGATCTTAGTGGATGTCTTCTCTTCTTTCGGAGAAGCTGCGACGACTGGTTTTGCTTCTGCAGCTGCTTCCATGCCGAAATCAAGGTTTGCCAGGTCAAGATCATCACTTACAAGCGGCTGGTCGAGATCACTATCTAACTGGTCATCCGACCCGGCTGAAGCGATATCAGCGATTTTAAAACCGCCATCTGAGAGATCAAAGTCTCCGAGATTTTCGTCTTCACTCTTCGTATCAAGTTCATTGTCCAGGCTTGAGAGATCAAGCCCTGAATTGTCGTCAAGTTCGCTGCCGGTCCCGGTCAGAAGATCATCTGAAACCTCAAGGGCATTCAGCTCAGCTGGGATCTCAAGATTAATCTTGGAATCCTCGTGCATGATGGCATCAATTTCAGCGAGTTTATCTTTTACATCGGAAGAGACTTCACCATCGAGAGGACCAAAATCAAGTGTAGAGGCCTGAGTTCCATCACTCAGATGGAGTCCGGATGGTTCATCTTCAATCACAACATCTGAATTGCTTTCAAGACTGAATGATGACGGCTCGCCCAGATCAAAACTAGACAGTTCTTCAGCCGGTTGTTCATGAAAAGCACCCGCAACTGGGGCCTCATCAAGATCAAGGCTGGCAAGTTCGACGCCCATATCCAGATCAAGTCCTTCATCTTCTACCGGCGTATCCGGAAGGGCGGGAGTTTCAGAAATCTCGAGTTCACCCATGTCATCCAGGGAAATCTCGTCATCGTTTTGACTCATACTGACACCTGATTCCTCATCATCCGCCTTAGCGAAGTTCGATATGCTTTGTAATTTGGGTTTTTCTTTTGGCTGCTTGTTTTCCGAAAACAATCGATCAATCTGCCGACTGAGGGGATGCTCTTTCATCGCCTGAAGTGAGCTTAGTTCGAACTCTTTGCCGATCTTCTGAATACCTGTTGCGGTTTTCTCGAGCTTATTGCCTTTCACATTCGTAAGCTCTTCGCTGAAGCCACCAACAATTCTCGCCAGTGTTTCCGCGCTTACCTGTTTCGAAATATAAGCGTCACCACCCAGGTCTGAGAGTTGGTGCGCTTTCAAATCTTGCGGTTTCCAGTCTGTTGTCACGTACACCAGACGGGCCAGCGGCGCAGTGGTACGAATGAAGGAGGCCCATTGATCGGCATCTTTATTATTAGATTTAGGGAGGTCGAGGAAGAAACACGAATTTTCGTCAGCGACCATGAGAATTTCTTTCAGATCTTCAAGTGAATCAACCCAGATTCCATCCCGAAGAACGGGAAAGCGCTCGGGAAATTCCCGGAACTTTGCCGCTTCAAAGCTAATGAAATAGTAAGTCATTCTGTGTCCTCATGATAATGATAACTTACTTAGGAAAAGTCCGGAGTCCGGGCAAAGATTGCATGCTCCCTCGAGAAAGTTCTAATTGATTCATCCTGGGCCACATAATACAATCGAGAAGCTTCCCAGGAGGACACTTGAAGAACTTGCTTGCCATCGTGGCCACGATGTTGACTGTATTTGTCGGATTCGCAAAAGCTCAGGATAATTTTCTTCCCTCAAACATTCTGATGATGGATGAAAACTATTCTCATCACGTGATCCTCGTCGAAAAGGCCACGCACCTTCTTCATGTCTATGAGAACAACAAGACTTTTCCGAAACTGCTTAAGACCTATAGTATCGCGACTGGAAAATTTAAAGGCGATAAGTCGATCAGTGGCGACCACAAGACACCGGAAGGCATTTACACTCTTCAGGATTTTCTTTCTAAAGAAGAACTCAAACGTCGTCATGGAGACTACGCAAAAATTTACGGTGCCGGTGCGTTTCCGATGGACTACCCGAACTTCGTAGACAACAGAGAAAATAATGGAGGCGGAGGAATCTGGCTTCACTCTACTGATGACGATAACCGGATCTCAAAGGGTCTCGATTCCAAAGGCTGCGTCGTCGTTCAGAATGCAGACCTGAAAGACATCGGTCAATTCATTGAACTCAATGCCACCCCAATCATTGTGGTTCAGGACATCATGTTCCTGAACAAGAACACGTGGGAACGTAACCGGAATGATCTCCACGATGCAGTCCAAAAATGGGGCAAGGCCTGGCAGCAAAAAGATTTTGATAATTACATCGCTGCTTACGACCAGAATCGTTTCTGGGACAAGAGCCACGGCAGTTACGCGGGCTACAAATCCTATAAGAAGAATGTTTTCTCAAGACCAGATAAGCCTATTATTGGTTTTGACTTTATCTCGATCCTGGCAAATGAAAAGTACGCTGTCGTTCACCTTCGACAGTCTTATAAATCTACCATCATCAACGACACTGGAAAAAAGACGCTCTATCTGATGAAAGACCAGAACTACGACTGGAAAATCGTCGGTGAGCAATTCGATAAAACTGCTTCTCAGCGTGATGTTGCCTTTACTCCCCAGAATCGTTACTTCAAAGATTAGGAAGAATGAAAGAAGCCATTCAACAGCCCGGAGGAGAAGTTTCGATCGTCATCTACGATGCTCCTCTACCTCCCCGTTACTTCCGCTTTTCAAAAAAGTTTATTCGCACTCTTTTCGTCACTGTACCTGTGACGTTCCTTCTTATCACCGGTACCCTTTTCCTTTGGGGTTTAGGGACTCGTGTCCGGAGTGCACCAGTTCCCAGCATGCCTGAAGTTCTGACGGAAAAAGATTCCGAGGTTCTCTCGCTGAAAAATGAAGTCGAGACACTTAAGAAGAGTAACGAAGACCTCACGACGAAATTATCATCCACACCATCCACTCCTGCCGGAACTGAGGAACCATTCCTTCTTTCCATCAAGCGTCCCTATGGGATGCAAAATCTGATCAATGAAAAGCGCGTCTCGCTTGATCAGTTTACGCTCGAGCAAGATAACAACAAAGTCAGTCTCAAGTTTCAGATCATCAGCGCCAGTGCAGAGAATAAAGTCATGGGCCATGTTTTGGTCTTCATGATTTCTGAAAGCGGCATGATGGCCTATCCGAAAGAGGCCAATGCGACTTTCTCAGAAGGTATCAAGTACTCTGAGGGTGAGCCATTCTCAGTCTCCCGGCTTCGGCCGACCAATGCAGAATTTCTCCAGCGTCTTGTGGGTGAATCTGTGAAATTCGTGATCTACATCTTCAGCCGTGAAGGTGATCTTCTTCTCGTGAAAGAAACTGAAAGCTATAAAGTAGGGGCCAAAGGATGAGAAGCGACGCTGACTTTCGTGACTTCAATTACAATGTCCTCGGCTCACGCTCGAAAATAACCGGAGATATTATCCTTTCCGGTGACGCCATTATTACTTCAGAGATCCATGGCAGTGTTGAAGTCACTGATCAGGGTAAACTGATTCTTGAAAGAGGATCATTTGTGAAGGGAAAAATTAAGGCGATTGATCTTGAAATATTCGGAACAGTTGAAGGTGATATTGAATGTGCGGGTCTTGTTTCCGTACGCTCGTCCGCAAAAATCACAGGGACTCTCAAGTCCGGACGCCTGGTGGTTTATCCAGGCGCCATCATCGAAACCGAAATCTCTACCGAAAACTCACCTTAAAGAAAGTCTTTGTAGTCCAGAACACGTACTGGTCTGATTTTTGAGAGACTCTTCTCGAGACTCTTATCCCCTACCACAACAATCGTCTGCTTTTCCCACGGGAAAACTTCAAGATTTGCGCGTGAGAGATCGTTCGACTTGAGTTTGGCGATATGGTCGGGAAAATCCGCCAGCTCAGACAGTGGTCTGTTCTGATGATCGTAAAGCATCAGCTGGCCGATGAAAGCAGAGGTCTCTTCAAAACCAAAAGCGTAGCCTCCGATCATGTGTCCCTGCTGGTGCTTGAATTCCTCAGGTGTAACTCCTCCTTGAGAAACTTCGGCAAAAACATCGCGGATAATTGAAATAGCTTCAGCTGTGGTTTCGTTTTTTGAGAATGTGGTGATGCCTGCGCGTCCATAATCTCTCTGCACGGATACATAGGCACCCGCTGAATATGTGAGACCACGTTTCACTCTTAGTTCCTGAACGAGCTTAGAGGTAAAACTTCCCCCTAAGTACGAAGAAAGAAACTGGAACTGGTCATACTTTCCTTCAACTTCACGCTTAGTAACATAGCGACCGATCCGGATCTGGGCCTGGTTTGCCCCCGGTACCGGAACGAGATAGATGGCAGATTGAAGAGTTGGTTTTTTCAGTTCAAGGGGCGCCATCTTCTTTCCGGCCTTCCATCCACATTCAGAGATAACTTTTTCCATCGAGAGAACATCTTTCGGGCCCGCGAGATAAAGGACTTTTCTTGCTCCACGGAGTTCAGCGAGTCTCTTTTTCAAAATCTCAGAGTTCAGCTGGTCATAACCGGCGAGACTCCCCTCTACCGGACTCACATAAGGAGTTCCTTCGAGCGAAATTTTTCTGAACACACGGTCGGCCAGAGAGCTGTGTGAGGTCACGAGATTTTTCATCTGGCTCTTAGAGCGGCTGATATAGGAATTGAGTTCACCCGTTGGATACTGAGCATCTCTCCAGATTTCGCAGAATTTTCCCATGACCGGAGCGATATCGCGGGTAAGACCCTGGACCGTCATCACTGAATATTCGTGAGTCACGGAATTCTTGAGATTCACTCCGTAGAAATCAAAAAAGTCCGCGAGCTGTCTCTGAGTTTCTTTACTTGTTCCAGCGGTGAACTGATCAAAAGTCGACTGAGTAATTCCCGGTGACTGATCTTTAAGTGCGCCATCTTCAAGATAGACAGCGGCCGTGAAGCGCGGAAATTTTTCATCCTCAACCCACACAACATCCAGGTCTCCCCAGGTCATGCGTTTTACGCTGTCGAGGAAAGTGGTGGCGGCATTGGCCTGAGAGATAACGATAAGGGCAAAGAAGATAAATATTTTCATAGGTCCTACTTGTGTTTATTCCAGACAGAGACAAAGACACTTTTTCCATTCGTGATTTCAGCGCAGACGTTTTTCACGTCTTGTACTGTCACCTTTTCATAGAGCTCAAGCTCCTGCCGATACCTTTGCCAGTTGCCGAAAAGAATCTGTCTCTCGCCCAGGAACTGCGCCAGACCCGCATTACTATCAAGACCAGAGTAAAGATCTACGAGGTAGTTGTTTTTAATTTTCTGGATGTTTCTTTCGGTGACTTCCGTGGCACAGAAATTTTTCATCCGGGTCATAAGGTCTTTTCGGAATTCCGTAATCTTCACACCGCGGACGAGTTCTCCTCCGATGAAAAAGAAGCCGGCCTTCTCAAGCTGCTGATGGGCCGCATACATGGAAGTCGCCATCGGTTTAGGGATCAGGATGTACTGATTATTCAGCGATGAACTCTTTCCCGATCCAAGGATCGATGAAAGAACATCCAGCGCGTAACCCTTTTCGTGGCCCGCTTTTACTGTCGGATAAGCAAGCATGAAAAGTGGTGCCGGAGACTCGCCTTTTTTTGCCACGACGATATCTGCCGAGAGTTTCGGAGTGAAGGCATCATCCTTGAGACTTTCATGGGCCTCTTTTACCGTTGGCGAAGAAGCGATCGGTCCGAATTTTTCAGTGAGAATAGCTTTTGCTTTCGCCGTATCCACATCTCCCACCAAAACGAGAGTCAGGTTATTGGGAGCATAAAATCTTTTGAAGTAGGCCTGAATCTGATCGCGCGAAACGGACTTAAGATCAGGAATGTCTCCGATGACCGAAGTTCCGTAAGGAGTACCCTTGAAAATAGTCTGCATGAGCTCCAGATACAACTGACCGCGCGGAGAATTCTCATAGCGCATTTTTCTTTCTTCAAGAACGACCTGTCTTTCTTTTTCGAAAGCATCTGGATCAAGGAGAAGATTTTCCATGCGATCAGATTCAACATCGAGAATGGTCGCGAGCTCTGAGGTAGGAAGATTCTCGTAGTAAACCGTCTGATCGTTGGTCGTGTAAGCGTTCGTTGATCCGCCAGAACCTTCAATCAAAAAATCGATCTTATTCTGTCCGTAACGTTTGGCTCCCTTAAACATCATGTGCTCAAGAAAATGTGAAGCGCCGGTGATTCCCTTCACTTCATTCTTCCCGCCCACTTTATAAAAGAGATAAAGGCTGAAGATAGGCAGCTTGTGATTCGGGACAATGAGTGCCGTCATGCCGTTGGCCAGCTTCAGCTCCTCGACCTCAAGCTGAATACTTTCAGACAGAGTAGAATGGGAATTATTCTTTTTATGGGGTGATGAACATCCCGCAATAAGAATAAAGATAAGAAAAAAAACAAATCTCATAGTAAGATCCTTCGCATGAACAAGATCACCCTCATGGGCAGTGGTACGAGTACGGGAGTACCTATTCTAGGGTGCAAGTGCCGTGTTTGTCGATCAAGTGATACCAGAAATAAACGCTTGCGCGCTTCGGCTTTGATCGAAACCTCACAAGGTAAAAAAATTCTCATCGATGTCCCACCCGATATAAGAACTCAGTTACTAAGAGAAGATGTGGCGAACCTAGATGCCGTGATCATTACTCATGATCACGCTGATCACACCCACGGTATGGATGATCTTCGCCCTTTCGGATTTCAAACCGGGAAATCGATTCCCGTTTACTCTGCTCCGGATGCTGCCAAAGATTTGCGGCGAAAGTTTCGCTATATTTTTGAGCGCGAGACTTACTTCAAGGACAAGGCCATTTTAGGAGGCGGAATTCCTCTGCTGGACCTTGAGGAAGTGAGTGAAGGCCAGCATGTTTTTGCGGGTGAAAACTTTTCTCTCTTACCCATGCCTCATGGGCATGAAGATACGTATGCCGTTCTTCATGGGAAGTGTGCCTACGTAGTGGATTGCCGGGAGATTCCTGAAAAAGTTTTAACCACTCTCCGTGACGCTCAGCTTGAGATTCTGATCATTGACTGCCTTCGACTGACCAAACATTCCACACACCTTCATCTGGAATTATCGCTGGAATACATCCGGAAGATTAATCCCAAACTGGCGGTCCTGACCCACATGGGACACGACCTCGAATACCTGGATCTCCTTCACGAACTTAAGGCGCGAGGTGCCAAAAACGTCATTCCCGGTATAGACGGTGCCTCCTTTCACTATTCTTAAAACCAAAAACCATGTAAGATGAGTAAAATTTTTCATCACTTAAAATTGCTGTTCACCTAACGGGAGACTCCTATGAAAATTGCTGTTCCTAAGGAAATTAAAAATAATGAAAACCGCGTTGGTTTAACACCAGCGGGTGCTCGTCAGCTCGTTCAGGACGGTCACGAAGTTTTCGTTCAGAAGAATGCCGGTATGGGTATCGGGATTACTGATGATGAATACATCAAGGCCGGAGCAAAAATCGTTCCGACACTTGAAGACTGTTTCGCGACTGGCGAAATGATCATCAAAGTGAAAGAGCCGCAGCCGAATGAGATCGCTCTTCTCAAGCCTCATCACATTCTCTACACGTATCTTCACCTTGCTGCTGATAAGCCGCAGACTGAAGGCCTCATGAAGTCTGGAGCAACTTGTATTGCTTACGAAACTATTCAGGCAGAAGACGGATCTCTTCCGCTTCTCGTTCCGATGTCGGAAGTTGCTGGTCGCATGTCTGTTCAGGTTGGTGCCACTTACCTTCAGCTCGATAAGGGCGGTAAGGGAATTCTTCTCGGAGGTGTACCGGGTGTTCGTCGCGCGAAAGTTACTATTATTGGTTGCGGTATCGCTGGTACGAACGCGGCTCAGATGGCGGTTGGTATGGGTGCTGACGTTACTCTCATCGATCTTTCGACAAAACGCCTCGCTGAACTCGATCATCTTTTCGAAAACAAAGTTCACACCATTTTCTCGAACTCTCAGAACATCGAAGAATCAGTCATTCACTCTGATCTCGTGATTGGTGCTGTTCTCGTTCCGGGTGCAAAAGCTCCGAAACTTGTGACTCGTGAAATGATTTCTAAAATGGGCAAAGGCTCAGTGGTTGTGGATATCGCTGTCGACCAGGGTGGATGTATTGAAACCTGTAAGGCAACAACTCACGAAAATCCAACTTTCGTCGTTGATGGCGTCGTTCACTACTGTGTAGCGAACATGCCGGGTGCAGTTGCCCGTACTTCGACTTTCGCTCTTACGAACGTAACGCTGAAGTACGCCCGTATGCTTGCTCGCGACGGTGTTGATCGCGCGATCATGAAAGATAAGCCACTTCGTCTGGGAGTGAATATCTACAAAGGGAAACTGGTTTATGAGCAAGTAGCTCGTGACCTTGATCTCCCTTACACTCCGCTTGCTCTCGATAAATATCTGTAAGACTTTTTTGAAGGCCCCGAAAGGGGCCTTTTTTTGTGCGGGATGACCTCCGCCGGCGGAGGTAACGTTGCGTAATTCCCGGCCCATGCTAGAATAGATGTATGCAGAAGATCCTCATCATCGTGAACCTCGTCGTCGTGCTCCTGGGTGCGGGTGTGGTGTACTACTCACACTTCATGATTAAACCCGAGCCTACTGATCAGGCAGCAGAAGAGGCCAAGCTGAAAAGCGATGCTTCGGATAAATCCCGCATTGAACCTATCGCTATCAAAAAATTTGTTGTGAATCTTCACTCCTCAGGAAATCGCCTGCGCTATCTTGATCTCGAGATGAATGTTGTGACCTTTCATAATGACCAGAAAGAACTCGTGAAGTCTCATGAGCATGTGTTCAAAGATGTGGTGATTGAAATTGCTTCTCAGCTCGGTCCGTCAGATCTCGATAGTGTGACGGGAAAAATTCTTCTCGAGAATAAGATCAAGAAAGGTGTGAACGAAAAGCTCGGCATGCCTGTCGTAAAACAAATATATTTTTCAGGCTTCGTCGTTCAATAAAAAAAAAGCCCTCTTTCGAGGGCTTTTTATTACTGAATTTTTTGGTTGTCTTCGTGGTCCAGAGGAACCGCGTTTTTTGTATCATCAGGGAGAGAGTCTACGTATTTTTTCAGCTCTTCCTTAGGGATCTTGCCTTCAGCTACGAGTCTGTCACGGATACGAACGTCCATTAGCTTTTCTTCAAGTGCGAGTCTTAACTTCATAGATCCCCTCTTTTAAAACGAAACTCTTTGTAACACTCCCTGACGTCCTCTGGCAAGAAATATTGCCGCGAGTCAACTATTGCCAGTATTTCGGAGGTTTTTGGTCATCATCTTTTACGACGTAGAGGTGACCTTTTTTCGGTTTTGCCCTCTGAAAAGTATAATTCAGCATCTTATGAACCAGCGGAGCGCGCTGAAAATGAATGATTAACCAGGAAAGTCCCATTGCCAGAAGATGTGCCCAGGCAGTGGTGACATTACTAAACAGGGCCATGTAGGCCTCGATGCCGGCAAGAATCCAGCAGAAGGTCCGCGCCTTCATGGGAAAAATCATCATGAGCGAAAGCTGGCGCTCGGGATAAAGAACGGCGTAAGCAATCAGGAGCGCGAAGTTCACTCCGGTCAGACCATGCAGAGAACTTCCATACATGTGCGTGCCCTGGAAAAAAATCAGGCTCACGAGAAAATAAAAAATTCCCACACCGATCACATTCAGAAGAAGAAAGCGGATATAGACTTTCATTCCCCAAAGCGTTTCAAGTTCCGATCCGATGAACCAGACAAGGAGTGAATTAAAAAGAGCACCCATCAACTGAGTTTCCATCACGGGATACGTCACGAACTGATAAACCATCCCGTGCATGACATCTGCTCCGGAAAGACCGAGCCATGAGACTAGGCTTACAGCACCGACAGCCTTCAGGATCGAATGAATAATAAAACAAGCTCCCGTCGCAATCAGGATGACTTTATTCACAGGAGTCAGGCGTGGTGCCTGGAACTGATATTGGTTCATTTGTGCGGCCTTTGAGAAAGCTCAATCAAGACACCACCAGTGGATTTCGGATGCATGAAATTCACCAGGCATCCGCCCGCGCCGATTCTTGGTTCAGGATAAATGAAGCGGTAACCAAGGGCGGTGAGTTCTTCTGTTTTTTTCTTTACGTCCGGAACCTTGAAGCAGAGGTGATGAATGCCCTCGCCTTTCTGTTCGATGAATTTATGAATGGTGCTTTCCGTACTGGTTGGTTCGAGAAGTTCGATGTGAGCGTTCACATCGACGTGAGCAAAAGCTGTTTTCACCTTCTGGTCTTCCACGATTTCAAGTTCCGGAGAAAAACTCAGACCCATGTCTTCCCAGAATTTTTTCGAGGTATCGATACTTTTCACCGCAATCGCAATGTGATCGAGAATACAGTCTTTCAGCTCAGGTAATGACATAGGCGTACATTATGCCAGAGGTGGACGGGTGAGATCAAATTGAATCAGGTTGAAAAGTTGGGTGCGGGCACAGCGCCATCGCAGCGGTTGGGATCAGCTTCATTGAAGACAGGGATAGCTGGCTGTACGGCAGGGGCACAGGCACCGTTTTTACAGTCTCCGTACTCATAGACGGTATAACAAGACTGGTTACATCGGGCTTCACCCGTGACCGGATCATTGGGCTGAGCGACCACGATACATTTTGTGACCGGAGTTTTTGAACACCATTCTTTAGCAATACAGAATGAGCCCACTGGTTTTGAGCACAGAACGGCCGGGTTAAGAGAAGTATTGTGAGGAGCACACTGACCAGAGGTTGTACTGCAACAGAGGCTTGAACATTCAAGATCTGTACCGCACGAAGCACCTACGGATTTATTTCCTACTGTATCTGTGTCTTCAAAACATTGAGAGACAAGGTTCTCATCCCAGCAGCGATTATTCAGACAGCACTCAGAACTTCCGCAGTTCCCGTTTCCTGAACACGAGCGGAAATTCGTATAAAGAACTTCATTATCAATGTCGGTGCGGTAAACCGTCGGACGAACGAGCTGGAGTTTCACATCGATTGACTGAGAAATCGTGTACTCAACTCCGTTATCATCCTTCGCGGTAATTTCGATCGAAGAAACGACATTACATGAGCCGACGTGATTGAGTTCAGTGTCCTTACTTTGAGCACGCGCATTCGCTCCATCCATCCACATGGTGGTGCCGCTTGAGTTCAATGTCGTCACTGAACGGGGCCCATCAAAAACCGTTGAACTTAAGTGACCCACTCCCGCACCGAGCTTGAGCTTCGTTGCAAGTGGGAAGAGATAGGAGTTGTAGTAGATCTTGTCCTGAGGAACATATGCGAGGTTTCCATCACTGTCCTGAACAATATAAACCGGACTATCAGGAAGAGCGCCCTTCGTAAGATCGAAGTTCACGTAGGAGTTTTCCTTGAAGAGACCTTTCCGTCCATCGAGGCGAGGATAGCGGAATTGCCAGTTAGGAGAATCCCGCAGGCGATAAGGCCCGCGATAAAAATATTTCGTAGTACTGCCCGTAACCATGAGCGGATCCCAGATGGTAGCTGCAGGGAAACTCAGTGCCGGAGCACCTGTCGTTGCATTCACTGTGCTGAAAAGAAATGTTCCGGCCGTGAATGAAGAAGCAGTCGGCATCGTATCCGGCAAAGGCTTTAAAAGATTTTTGGCGAGATAATCCTGATAATAGTTTGCACTCACAAAACTCATGGATTGAGTGAGTGTAGGAGAAACCGGAACCTGAGCAGTCGTGATTTGTTTCACAAGACCCTGGTCAGAAACTTTTGCGTATGAATAAAGACATTCCTCTTCCGGTTGATCTGCGTTGACGGGAAGTCCGTCACAAGCACCGACTCCCACAAAAGTCGGATCATCAGCGACCTTAAGACCACGACAAAAGAGACCGCTGTTGCGATTATCCTGAGTCGGCGTATCACCAGTAGCGTATTCATTATAATCAAACAGATCATAAGGAAGACGGATACTGCGGAATGGTTCTGATTTCAGATCAAGGACCAGCACACTGATCGGAGTTTGGGGTGTGATCCCCGGTGCCTGAATAACAGTGGCAGGAATTCCTTCTGCTGGAAGGGCCGTTTGGTTTTGTCCCCAGCGGAATTTCACGCGCACGATACGGTTCGAAAGAGTCCCGATATTAATTCCACCGACATAAAGTTTACCGGCGAAGTTTTTTGGAAGTGTTAGTTTTCTGACGTAGCTACCACCGGAAGCAAGACCTGTTCCGGTTTGATAGTTGGGATCACTGGAAAGATTGGGTTCAATGAGGTGACGGATTTCTACTTTCGGCGGAAGACTTGTTCCATTTCCAAGATCAGTATTATTGTTTGAAGCGTTGCCCGAGCCGGAAGAACTTCCACCGGTCGTAGCGATTGAGCCCTCTGAAGCCAGTCCTCTTTTAGAGACCGGAGCTGCAACGGGATTGCAGCCGGTGATGACGGTTATCATCACAAGCAGCTGGCATAGAATTTTCTTCCCTAAATTCAGATCATCCATGGTCATAGACCTCAGGGGTTATATCGGCACAAAACCCCGAAACTATGACAAGTATCTTCCCAAACATCGGGTCAGGTGGAGTTATGCGTGATTTCGGCAACTTAAAAGAATATTCCGAGTAATCAGCTTAAGCGTTTGCCAGCCAATTCTGGCATTTTTAGAATGGTTCATGGAAAACATACGATCAGTAACCCTTCACGATGCTTCGGCCATTTCATCCATCTATTCTCATTACGTTGAGCAGACACCAATCACTTTTGAGATTGATGTGCCGGATGAAAAGGAAATGAAAAAACGTATTACGGAATACACACAGAAATTTCCCTGGATCGTCGGCACTGTGAACGGAAAAGTCGTGGCCTATGCCTACGCCACTCCCTTCAAGGCACGTGCGGCCTACCGCTGGTCAGTCGAGTCGTCCATTTACGTGGACAAGGATTTTCACGGCAAAGGATTCGGAGAAGAACTTTACGTCGCTTTATGCGAGCGATTAAAAGCAATTGGTGTGCTGAATATTATCGGCGGAATCACCCTGCCAAATCCTGCGAGCGAGAGATTGCACGAAAAGATGGGGTTTAAATTTATCGGCAGATTTCCGGAAGTCGGATTCAAGATGGGTCAGTGGTATGACGTGGGATACTGGCAACTCACTCTTCCGAAGCCAAAAGCCCCGGAAGAAGTGAAGACACCTTAGATTATTTCAGAGCTTCGTTTAAGAGCATGGCGAGACGGACACCAGAAAGATAGATCCGCTCTTCAACGATCGGCATGAACTGGTAGCTATATTCATAAGAAAGTTTCGGCAGCTGATCAGCAGGAACGTCTTTCTGGCAGTAGGCCTTGATCGACATGGGTGCCGTAGGTTCAGTCACGTTAGCTGGATAGACTTTCCCGCGGAGTTCTTTTGATTCACGGGCCCAGTCAATCGGAGTTCCAGAGCGCGCGGCCTGAACCTGCTCAGCAGTTTTTCCGGCCGTAACAAATTTCGCAATCTCCGAGAAAGAGAGATTTGTGTAATCGAGCATGCCTTCATCCCAGAGAGCGTGAAGGTTCATCGCCTTCCCCATGAAAGTGACTTTACAAAAATTTCCTCCGGCATCGAGACCATTTCCCACGTGGAGTGGCTGGTGAAGATCGCCGATCAAGTGAACGATGAACTTAAGTGAAAATTCTTTGGCTTCCGGAGTAGCGGCAGGATCTTTCAGGACTGCAAGCTGAGTATCGATCGCTCCCATAAGTTTTCCGGCAGAGTTTGTTTCATCGTGATCGTGAGCATCGTCTGCCCAGTCCGTGAAATGCCATGGGTAAGTCTGAGAATAGCGGGCCGGCTCTGATCTGATTTCATCCGGCCAGGTCGCCGCACGTGCCAGTGAGTTCCCTTTGAGAATGGTTCTTGCCTTCAGCAGAGCTGTTGGATCCATGAATTTCTCAGCAATCTCGCCTACAGCGCGATGACCAGTGGGTCCCCATGCAAATGCAGTTGTTGAAAGTAAAAGTGCACTCACGATAAAAGATTTCATGAGATCTCCTCGAAGGTTCCCTTCGTTTTATTTTTTCTGAAATGTGGAACAGTAAAAAGTTTTCCGTGAAAAGTAGCGTAGTAACCGGGCTTCATGATTCTGGCGGCGAAGATCGCCTCGATCACATTCTGGGCGGCATCAGAGTCATCAAAACCCAAGGGCTTCATCGCGCCGGTAAAGACCACAGCAACTTTGATATCCGGGTGCTTTTCGTAACAGTATCTGGCGGTGAGATCCATCGTGTCTGTGCCATGAAGAATCACGATTGGATTATTTCCTTTCTCGTGAGCGATGATGGAGTTCACGATGAATTCCCGATCCTCGTCATCCATGTAGAGAGAGTCTTTCGACATGATCTGTTTCACCGTGATCTCGGTCCAGGGAAGACGCAGCTTCTCGACGATTTTATTTTTCACAATCGTGTCGCGATTCAGGAGCGATCCCTCGAGTTCATCGTAGATCTTTTCAATCGTTCCGCCGGTCGCGAGGATGTAGAGAGGAGTTTTTTCGTTACTCATTTCAGTCGGGGCCCTTGACGTATGTCATTCAGTGCTTATCTTTTAGGTGAAATTCAAGCTATTTGGCCAGACGACAATATGGCACCGTTACCTTTTTGGAGGG
>JBKJNQ010000144.1:0-24287 GCA_046593575.1 Bacteriovoracaceae bacterium | reverse complement strand
TTCTCCTCGAACCAATGAAACCTGAATGGAGAAAGCTCATTGATTATGTAGAGGATCCTTTTTCTATTACGGACTGGAGTTCATTTCCTCTGAGACGAGCGAGAGATTTCATCTCAGGAAGTCCGTTTGATATTTATATCTATAAGCCTAACTGCGAATTGAGACCGGTCTTTCCGGAACTTATTTACAGCGCTTATCTTGGATCTGCCCTTGGTAGTTGGCATACTTATTGTGAATTAATTACCGAAGGGAATCTCCTGATTGTTCACGGAATTATCGGCCTTGGTTTTTATGAGGAAGTTCAGGATTTCTTCACTGGTGACTTTGCTTCGGGATTTCTGCCGAACCTTTCGATAGTGGAAGAGATGTATAAAAATCTTGAAAAGAGAGAATGGAAAGATTTGTGTTCGATGTAAACTTTGACGAAGAATTTAAGATCCTCACTCACCCTCAGTTAGCAGACGCAGGAATGAGACTCCGGGAAGAGCTGCTCTCCCTGGATTTTACCTCGCACTTTGCTATCTTCTCTTCTGGTACTGGCTCCAGTGAACTCAAGGGCTACGTGCTTTCTGAGAAGGCGTTGAATCAAAATGCTGAAGCTGTGAATACATTTTTTGGACTCACAAAAGATGATATCTGGGGTCTCTCTCTTCCGGTTTATCACGTTGGTGGACTTTCGGTTCTGATTCGCGCCCGGCTCTTGGGCAATAAAATCGTCGATCTCAGAAAATGGGATCCGGAGCAATGGCACAAAACTTTGACTTCCGAAAAAGTGACCATCACTACGATTGTTCCCACACAGCTCTATGATCTGGTGAAGCTCTCCCTCAGTTCACCCGGCACTTTGAAAAAAATCATCGTGGGTGGTGACTTTCTTCCTGCTCCACTCGAATCAAAAGCTCGTGAACTGGGCTGGCCCGTGATCAGGACTTACGGCATGACCGAAGTCGGCTCGCAGCTTGCTTCAGGAAAAACTCCCGGAGATAAACTGCAGGTCCTGCCCATCCATAAAATAAGACTCACACCCGAGGGTCTTCTTCAGGTGAAGACTCCATCGCTTTTTACTGCTGTCTTTACACTTGGTGAGAAATTTTCCATCAAATTTGCCCGACGTCTCTGCGATCAGGATGATTACTATACAACACAGGATCTCGTGACTCTCAGTAACCAGTTTCTCACTCCTCGAGGAAGAATAAATCAGGAGATTAAAATCGCGGGACACCTGACGAGTCTTCTTTATTTGAAGGATACGCTCGCAGACGTTCTTCTCCGCCATGATGCTTTCGGGAAAGCAGAAATTCTGGTCGGGCCGGATGAACGAAAAGGTAATCGCCTGATTCTGGCCCATGCCGGAATCTCAGAAATTGTTCTTGCTGAAATTAAGAACGCGTTGATGCCGGCCGTGATTGATGAAGTGAAATTAGTTAATGAATTTAGCCGGACAGATTTGGGGAAGCTTAAGTCGTACTGATTATTTCTTTAAAAGATCCGGACGCCATTTTCGGGTCATCTCGAGCTTCTGCTCTTTCTGCCATTCGCCGATTTTTTTATGATGACCTTCGAGCAGAACAGCAGGAACATCTTTTCCTTCAAACTCACGGGGTTTTGTGAACTGAGGAAACTCAATCAACCCGTCTTCAAAAGAATCATCCCCGGCTGAAAGTTTATTCCCGAGAATTCCGGGAACAAAACGAACTGCAGAATCAAGAATCGCCATGACCGGAATTTCTCCGCCAGTCAGGACGTAATCACCCACAGAATAAAAATCATTCACATAAGTATCGAGGAACCTCTCATCGATCCCTTCGTACCGGCCGCAGATGAAAACAAGGTCTTTCTCACCGGCGAGCTTACTCATTCCGAATTCCCGCGCGACTTTATTGGTCCAGACTTTTCCTCGTGGTGATGTGTACACCACATGGAGCTTCTCAAGACCTTCATAGCCCCCGACTTCAACCACTCCCTTTATGAGAGCATCTTTCAGGATATCGGCCCGCATGACCATGCCGGGGCCTCCGCCGAAGGGAGAATCATCGACACTTTTATATTTTGTCTGGGAGTAGTCGCGGATGTTGACGAAATTCACTTCGAACTTAAAATCGCCGTCAGATCTTTCACCCCGAAAAGCAGCGCCCGCGATCCCGCATTCAAGGAATGGTTTAAAGTATTCCGGAAAAAGAGTAAGGATCCAGATCTTCCTGATCACTCGGTGTACTCCGGCATGACCATCACGATTCTTTTATTTTTGGTATCGATTTCAGGAAAGAAAGCATCCACATAGGGAAGTGTAATTTTCTCTCCGTTATCAAGACGAATATCAAACAGGTACTGCTGTCCATTATCCGAAAAACTTTCAAGCTTACCGAGCTTTTCGCCTTCGAGACTGTAAACCGGCATCTCAACCAGATCGATGAGGTAAACTTCGTTTTCATCCGGCTCGGGAAACTGATCACGTGTTACGTATAATTCAAAAGGTAAAAACGTTTCAAGATGAGTCCGATCCCTGATTCCGTCAAATAGGCAGATCGCTTTATTACCGAAGCGGAGTTTTTTTATGGTCCACTCTTCACCCTTAACATTAAGCTTAGATTTTTCTGATAATGGCATAACCCAAACTTTCATTTCCTCATCAAGAATCGAGTCTTCAACACTGTTCAGAAGATTGAGCTCAACTTCACCCCTAATCCCATGGGGGCGGGTTACGCTTGCGAGTTTAACGAGGTCTTTTTTGCCGTCCATCTCAAGGGATATAGCATAACTTGGCGGGAGAACAAACAGATAAACAAAAAGACCTTAAGCCCTTTAACTTTCGCTCAATTTCACCTCCCATTCGGGCGAAAAGGTGGGGTCTATTTACAAGGAGAATACATGTCCCACG
This sequence comes from Bacteriovoracaceae bacterium, assembly GCA_046593575.1. Classification (GTDB taxonomy): domain Bacteria; phylum Bdellovibrionota; class Bacteriovoracia; order Bacteriovoracales; family Bacteriovoracaceae; genus Peredibacter. The sequence continues at coordinate 21,409 of JBKJNQ010000144.1, read as the reverse complement.
AAATCCAGGCAGAGATTGAGAAGCTTCAGCGTGACTACACCCAGAAGCTCATGGAGATTCAGGCAAAGCAGGAATGGGATAAGCTTCCGGCCCTCAATGAAGAACTGCAGAAAAATATTACCCAACTGACGAATGCCATGACGGAAAAGGCCACTCACCTTTCCATGGTTCCCGCAAAATCAGAACACTACCGCCATACAGAATGCACTCTGGATCTGGATTTTTTTGTCTACGATGGAGACCGCACTTATTTTGAAAACTTCCTCAAAAACCCGATGATCAATAATTTTATTTTCGGGTCTCACAGGCCTCCGATGATCAATTCAAAAAAAGAGCTACTGAAGACTGCTCTTCGCCTCTCAAAAGGGATGGCGCCAAAAGTCTGGAACAGTATTGAGCGCTGTCAGGAAAAACTAGGCCTCAACTCTAAAATTGATATCTATGTTGCTCAGAACCCAAGCATGAATGCCTTCTGTTATCCGTCTCACGAAGGATGCGTTTATATTCTTGTGACTTCGGCGCTTCTTGAGAAACTGAACGAAGATGAGCTCACTTTCGTTATCGGTCACGAGATCGGCCACTTCCTCTATCAGCACCATATGATGCATCCGGGTCTCATCATGAATAACCTGGGTCATGAGCTTTCTCCTGCGGAAAGTATCCGCCTCTTCTCATGGAGCAGAAATGCGGAGCTTTCTGCGGACCGTATCGGTCTCATCTGTTGCGGCTCATATGAGGCGGCCTGTACCGCAAACTTCAAACTCTCATCTGGAATCTCGAGTGACGTTCTCTCTTTCAGCATTGAAGAATATATCAAGCAATATGATGACGTAGAAAACGAGATGAAAACCGGCAACGGCTCTCCGGAAGATTTCTATTCCACTCACCCGATTTCTCCGATGCGTGTGATCGCACTTGATCTCTTCCACCGCTCGGAAACGTATTGCAACACTTTCTCTCAGCCCACCAACGCTGATATGACAGAAGAGCAAATGGAAGCGAAGATCGCAGGATTCATGAAACTGATGGAACCAAGCTATCTCCATGGGACCGATGATGTTTCCCAGAAGATCAAAGAGTTTATTTTCATGGGTGCGATGGCTGTGGCATCAGCAGATGGGATTGTGAAAGACGAAGAACTTCACTCTCTTTCTCAACTTCTGAATGATGAAGTCAGAGCACCGCTCGAAGAAAGTATGAAAGAATGGTCGCCGGAAATGATGATGCAGGTTCTATCTGAACAGGCAGAAAAAATTCTTCCGCATCTTACTTTTTCGAGCATGAGTAACATCATCCGTGATCTTATTCTCGTTTCAGTTGCGGACGGAAATCTTGATCCCAAAGAGTACGAAGTGCTTTCTCACATCTGTACTACCCTGAACGTCCACCCAGCCTTCATTGACCAGATTCTTTCTTCCATTAATTATCAGCAAGCTGCCTAATTTTTCAGGACGGTCGGGACCACCCGGCCGTCTTCATTCAAACTTCAGTTGATACTCCTGAAGGATTAAAGTACGAAGGGTCATCTTTAAAAGGAGACCCGATGAAACTCTTTACAGCACTCATGCTTACCGCTGCTCTTTCCGCACAGGCACATGTCTTTGACTGCCGTGACGGTGATGTTACCGACACCCTGATTCTCGATGATCATTCTGCGAAGATCCTTGATCTGACCCTCATCAATATGATGCCTGTTGATCACTCATTCCAGTACCGTGGCTACAGCTTCATCAATGACCCCTGGTATGATTTTACGATTGATACGAACATGGTAGATGGGAAAGCAGGATACGCTGATTTGCGGTCTCACGAGCTTCAGTACGGGCAGACGGTCATTTCAAAATTCTACGATTGCCAGCCACGCCAATAATTCTCTTCCAAACAAGAAACCCCAACTTTCGTTTTAGCGAGAGTTGGGGTTCTTAAAATAATCTGAAAATTTTTCCGGAGAACTTACTCGATGATTTCGAGTACTGATCTCTTTCTTAGCTTGGTTGAGGCCGCATTGAGAATCGTTCTCAAAGCGCGGGCGGTTCTTCCTTGCTTACCGATCACTTTACCAAGGTCGGATTTATCCACCTTGAGTTCCAGGACGGTGGTCTGTTCACCTGCGATCTCATTCACTTCTACACGATCGGGCATATCCACGAGTGCTTTCGAAATGTATTCAATCAAGGTTTTCAGTTCACTGCTCATAATACCATTATAACTTGATATTGTTGTTTTTGAGCAAAGTTCTTACGGTGTCAGAAAGTTGAGCGCCTTTAGCGATCCAAGCTTTGATACCTTCAACGTTTACCGTCTTGAGAACTTCAGCTGCTTTTGGATCGTACTGGCCAAGCTTCTCAAGAAACTGACTGTCACGTGGACTGCGTGAATTTGCAGCTACGATTGTGTAGATCGGACGGTTTTTGCGACCACCACGGGCCATTCTGATTTTTACCATTTGGGAATCTCCTCTAAAGATCACGAATAAAAAATGTACCAATTTATAATGCGAAGGCCCCAGTATGTCAAACTAGGGACTTAGAAATACTTCTTACCAAACTGTCCTTTCTTCCCGGCCTTCGATGCTGTTCCCGGCATCGGCTGCTGATTCTTCGGCGCCTGACGAAATCCCTTCACGGGACCCATACCAGGGATGTTGGGAAGTCCCCCACCCTTCATCATGCCCATCATTCCCACCATCATTTGCTGCATTTGGTTAAACTTCTCGAGGAAGGAATTTACCTCCTGAACAGTTCTGCCAGAACCAGTAGCAATGCGCTTTCTGCGGGAACCGTCGATGAGTTCAACTTTCTCACGTTCAGTTTTCGTCATCGAATTGATGATCACTTTCATATTCTTCATTTCGGATTCAGCACCGGAGAGATCACCAATCTGTCTCATCGCTCCCCCCATTCCCGGAATCATCTTGAGAATGGATCCAAAAGAACCGAGGCGATTGATCGTTTCCATTTGTTTGACGAAATCATTGATGGTGAAGCGACCCGCTTCAAGATTGGCCATCATGCCCATGGCATCGTCCTGGTTGATCGCCTCTTCCGCTTTTTCCACCAGAGAGAGAACGTCACCCATATCGAGAATGCGTTTGGCGAGACGATCCGGATGAAATGGATCGAGGTCCTTCATCTTCTCGCCGATAGAAATAAACTTGATCGGAACACCCGTTACGTAACGGATGGAAAGGGCCGCACCACCGCGGGCATCGGAATCCATCTTGGAAAGGACAACTCCGGTGAGACCCACTTTTTCATGAAAAACTTTCGCGACATTCACGGCTTCCTGTCCGGTCATCGCATCAGCGACAATCAGGACTTCCGGTTTATCGAGGGACTTTCGAACATCCACGAGCTGATTCATGAGTTCTTCATCAACCTGCAGGCGTCCTGCTGTATCGATGATGGCGATCTCTTTGTGCATCTTGCGGGCGTATTCCATCCCCGCCTTCACAATATCCACAGCAGACATCGAAAGATCAGAATCAAAATAATCCACACCAAGATTTCTGGCGTGAGTGATGAGCTGATCTTTAGCGGCCGGACGGAAATTATCCGCAGGAATCAGGAGAACGTCTTTCTTATTTTTTGTTCTGAGGAAGAGAGCGAGCTTTCCGGCGAAGGTTGTTTTACCAGCACCGTTCAAACCCACGATCAAAATCGGAATGACCGGCGGACGATTGAGATTCAGGCCTTCTGCTTCGCCACCCATGAGTGCCGAGAGCTCGTCGTGCATAATTTTCACGAACTGCTGACCGGGGTTCACGCCACGGAGAACTTTTTCTCCGAGGGCCTGGACCTTCACTTTTTCCACGAATTCTTTAACGACTTTAAAATTTACGTCGGCTTCAAGGAGTGCTGTTTTTACACCTTTCAGGGTCTCTTCAATATTTTCTTCGGAAATTTTATTGGTACCTTTCAGTGCGCGAAACGCGTCTGAAAACTTTTCGCTGAGATTGTCGAACATGGATCAAGCTCCGGTTAAATTTGACCGGACGAGCGTACTACATTCAGCGGGATCGGACACTATGAAATCGGCCCCGGCTTCGCGGAGATAAATTCCATTGGCATTGATGTTCCATACAGCTCCAATGGCAAGAACCCCGAAGTTCCGTGCCCCGGTCATATCCATGGAGGAATCTCCTATGACACAGATCGATTTTTTTGGTGATTCTCCCAGAAGATCCACCAGTCCCCTCACATGGGGCTTAGACGGGGCGTCGTCAGGAGTGGAGACACCTTCGAAAAGATGACGGACCCCATTCTCCTCGAGAATGCGCAGTGTTGAGGCCCTTCCCCGGGCAGTCCAGACGAAAAGCTGACAATCGCGGGCCAAATCCAACAAAAGCTCTTTGATCCCCGGATAAAACGCCGGGCGGGCCTGATTGGTGTTGAGAAGGGTTCCATCGCAGTCAAATACTACTTGTCGCATGAAAATATTCTAGTGAACGCGCAGGCGAGTTTACAAGAACAAAACCTTGCCTTAAAACAAAGCTCTATGAACGAACCGCGTCCTTTTAGTCCCGAGCTTACGGAGAAGATGAATTCCTTCCGCGGTAAAGCGCAGAAAATTAAGCTCGGACAAATATCTTTCGATTCAAGGCTCATCCTGGCGCCGATGGCCGGAATTTGTAATCTCCCTTACCGGGTGCTGATGGAAGATCTCGGCGCGGGCGGAACTGTGTCTGAACTTATTTCGTGTCACGGAATCAATTACGGAAACGCGCGCACTCTCGACATGTTGAAGATTCATAAGCGTGAAAGGAATGTCGGGATTCAGCTTTTTGGTGAAGACCCGGAGTCGATGGCCAAGGCCGCCATGGTTGCTGAAAGTTTTGGCCCAAAATTTCTGGATATCAACATGGGTTGTCCGGTCGCCAAAGTTGTCACGAAGGGTGGCGGTTCTGCTCTGATGAAAGAAGTCACCGCACTCGCTCCGCTGTTTGAGAAAATGCGCGCGAATATGAAAGTCCCTCTCTCGATCAAGATCAGAACCGGATGGGATGCCAATACCAGAAACGCTGCCGAGATTTTAAAGATCGCGCGCGAATCGGGTATTGAGTGGGTAGCAATCCACGGAAGAACCAGAAATCAGCAGTACACGGGATTTGCCGACTGGGATTTCATTGAAAATCTCAACGACGTAAAACAGCTTCCCTTGATTGGTAACGGCGATCTTCATCATCCCTTTGGTGTGTCGGAAAAACTGAAGAATACAAAATGTGATGCTCTCATGATTGCCCGCGGAGCTTTGAGAAATCCCTTTATCTTTCTGGAAAGTCTTGATCCGGAATACGCACAGAAAAAGAAATCTGTGTTCCTTGGAAAAGATTATTGGGAAGTCGTACAACGACTTTATGAATACTGTGCGGAACACTTTCCGGAAGAACGCACGATCCTGGTTCAGATCCGTAAGCTTGTGGTCTGGTTTGCGGCGGGCTTTCCTCATTCAGCTGCCTTCCGCTCTCAGATCTTTACCTCCCAGGATCTGGCCGACACTATGAAGATCGCTGAAGACTATTTCTTAAGCCTCGGAACCGGCCAGAAATCCATCAATTACGACGAAGTTTTCATGAGTTCCGGCCACGGTTGATCCAATATTCTACTGATTACTCAACTTTTATCACCCTCCTCCCGATGAGTAGAAAGTATGAAAGGCCTTCTTGCTATCCTTTTGACAGCTTCTGTTGCCGCATCCGCGGGTGAGCTCTCGTGCGCGCGTTTGCGTGACTATGCTGTCGCCAATGAAAATCAATATCTCCGTGCTAAGGCAACCACCTGTAGCAGCATGCAAATCACGATTGAGGGAGTCGATGCTGAGACTGTTTCACGCATTCTCTCCTCTGATAAATGTGGAACTCTTGCCTCAGTAACAGAACGCCTTCACACTCTGGAAAATGAAATCGCTCTGATGAGTGGTTTTGATAAATTAAAAGACGAAATCCGGACAAATAAAGAAGAAGTCGCCGATGTGAGTGTGACCAAAGCTCAGCGTGCGGCGAGAAGCTTCCAACGCGCCCTCGGTGTCGCTCAGACTCTTGATCTCATTCTTCATACAGACGGGGAAGAACCACTGATTCGTCAGCTAAAAGCACTCCCATTGTCCCGCAGAAGTAACCCGGTTCTTTTAAAAGAGGCCGTAAGCCTTCTATGCCGGAATCGCGCTAATCGTGAGGCGAGTGATGACGATGCCTGTCAGAGAGGATTCAATCCGAATATTTCTTCTGTCACAGAATTGAATGCGATTCTTGACCGCAGTGACCTCAGTGATCAGCAGATTGGTTCTTTTACCAACGCTCTTTCTATCCGCACCCGTGACAATCAGGATTATTCCTTCCGCCAGATGGGGCGTGATCTTCAGGGTGCCATCGGAAGTATTGCTGATGCAAAACTTAATCTCACCCGCGATCAGCTTGCGGCGATTAAAAAAATTCCTGATTTCCAGAGTTCTGATGCTCTCACAATTCTGAATGACCTGAGAGGAAAAGTTCCGGAGATGGCGATCCATACATCGCTGGAAAAGTTCCGTCTTTTCTCAGAAGAACTTACCAATCGCCAGATGACTGAAACCCGCTCGAAAATATCATTCGCCTGGTCTCAGGCAAAATCTTCAAATGGTCTCACTCCTGATGAAGCTACGAACTGCAATCAGGCGATGGGAAATTTTGATAAGGCGAAACTCTGCTGGAATTCCCTAAAATCCAAACGTTCTTCACTCATGGCCTCAGCTGGAGAAGTAGTGACCAATCTTGAACTCGGCGTCGATAATTCTCTTTCGTATATGGAGAATCTCGATAAGACCCGCACGTGCCTCAATGCAGATCCGGCCGTCCTTCTGGCGAAAGTAAATTCAGGAAATGAACTTACGGACCCTGATTGTAATCACCTCGCTTCTATGCACGAATCCCTTGCGCAGAAAATTTCGGAGAGCAAAGTTCTGGAACAGATTCGTCGAAATATTCTTGAAGCACCGGCGACGGCGCGTATTGAAAAAATCAGAAATTTCACACTCGAGAAACTCCAGGAAAAACGTGATTGCGTCGACGTTCTTCCAACGAACGTGAGCTGTGAAGACTATCCGAATCTCAGTATTGCCCCCGAAGCGATCAGTCTTTCTTCCAGCCTCATGGGAATGTCGATAGTCAGAACGGGCCCTCTTACTCCGACGGACATCACAGATATTTGTGATGAAGAAAGTGCCAGCGCAGATACGATCTGCACTTATCTTCGAACAGATACGATTACTGCAACGAACGTCACGGATCGTCCGGCACCATCTGAAGAATCTCCTTATATCGAGCCAACGAATCAAAGAGATCCTTCGCGTGAAGCTTTCAGAGACGGTCTCTCGATGATTGGTATGGGAGTGCTCCAGACGCTTACGGCACCTAAGCCGATGTACGGAAACCCGTATGCAAATTATAATCCCTACCCATACAGTTATAATCCGTACTCTGGCATTGGCGCCCTTAGTCCCTCGGATCAGATCCTCTTCAATGCCCGCTTTTCAGGTGGCTACGGTATTTATACAGGAACTCCCGGAGCCGCTCCCTACACCGCTTTTCCGATCATTTCTCCCTACGTCCAGGCGGGAGCTGCCAGCACGGCAAATACGAGCTCGTACTTTTCCAGCTTCGGAACCTACAAATAAAATGGGCATTCGCCCGACACTCTCAGTCTGATGCTATACAGGTAACAGGTGCTTAACCCTGTTCGGCAGCTTTTTCCTATCCCATTGTAAGATAAAGCTAAGCGCTGGGAACTCCGAAAACAAGGATGGAGGATTACCAAAACATGGATGTTAGGTATCTACTGCTACTCATTCTTTTTGTATCGTGTGTGCCAGGTGGGCAGGTCACTCGCTCGTCGCTTGAAGACAGCACCGGTACAACAACTTCCGGCCCCAGCACCGGCGGCACCACTTCCACTCCTGCAGCGACTACTCAACTTTCCTGGAACTATCTGGCGAACGTTTCCCAGAGTATCACTGTCAATGCTTCCAACCTGAATACCGCTAACATTGTCGGTACTCTGGTGAATGCTTATCTCTCATCAACTTCTGAATCAAACTTCTCGAATGTGACTTACTGTCTGGTGAGTACTTATTCCATTTCAGGCACGAACTTTGAACTCCGCTCACGCGTGATCCCTGTTTCGTATTACGATTTCACACAGAAAAAAACGGTCTACGTTTATCGCGTAGATTTTCCGGATGAAACGAATTCCACAACCTTCTGCTCGGGCACCCTCTTTTCATTTAACGAAAGTGGCACACCTGTAGGAGAGACATCTCCCGTGACGAAATTCAGTCCCGAAAAAGTTTGTCCCACTTGTACCAGCACCCTGACCTCTACCCGCGTGAGAATCTTCAAGAAAGAGACGACTCTTAATCAGGTGCCGGCCGCAAGCCTCCCTTTCGCAACGATGGTCCTCAGAATTGATCCCAACAACAGCACAACCAGTAACGGATCTTCGTGCACGAATGCCGGCTGCCAGGCAAGAAACCTTGATTGCTGTCTCGATAATCAGTGCGTGAATGATGGCGCAGTAAAATCTGCAGGAATTTCTCAGTATCCACAACTCTATGCGACCGCAGAAGCTGAGAAGATTGATAATCCCCTCGCTTATCTGAATTATCCACAGCTCTATTATATCTGTTCCAACAGCACCGGAACCACGACCGGAACCACCACTGGTGGAACCAGTTACGATGAAGCTTTCGAGAAAAAGAAGAAAGATTATGCCTGTATTCAGAGTTTGAAAGCACAAGCAACAACAACTCCTTTTCAGTCTGAAATTCTCACCCGTACATGGATGTCATCGACAAACTGCCTGACCGCTGCAACTGATTCTGCGGCTGAATTTTATTATCAGACAATTGTAAAACGTTTGTATGAAACCTGCGGATGTAACAAGTCCACACTTGCTCAGTCGATCACAGAATGTCCGGCCTTCGACTATACTGCTGTTTCGCTGGATGGTGACGTACCAACAGAAATCCAGTGTTCTATCCAGTCAACTGGCGCCTCAGATACTCCGGTTCAATCCAGAGTAAGTGTGAACTCACGATCTGCTCCTCACCGTTTTTTTGATACCACTGGTACGGAGAAAGCTTTAAGTGGTTCAGTTGTCCAGGAAGGAGATTCATTCTCCTATATGGATGATGAAAAGATTGTTCCGGTACAATCAAATTACAGCATGAATGCTCTACTTGGTCAGATGTCGGTGACTCTTGATCAGGCACTTCCTGCGAAATCCGTGACGGTAAAACTGGATGAGGTCTATCTCATCTCGACAGTTTCCGGAAGCTACACACCTTGTCCTACATGTGGAAAAGATTCGTGGCTCACATCCCTCTCACCTTATCCAGCAACTTTTGATGGCACCGGACTTCAGGGTCTCGGTCAATCGACAGAACGCGATGGTCTTGGGAATTATTCGACCGGCGGAAACTACGAAGACACGATTTTCGGAAGGGCCTGCTGGTTACCACCGACCATGATTCCTTTTTCTCATTCATCGAAATCAACAACTCAGGCCCAGCGCTTGAACCGTCTCCAGACTCAGGCCGCCCTTTTCGCGAACGGATATCAGCGTGACTGGTTCGGATTTAATAAAGGTGCTCTCATCGGATCTTTTGATGGCGTCACCTGGTTTGCGGTCGGCCGCGGAAGAATTGCACGCGCGACTTCGACAAAACTTTATCTCGCTATTAATGCTCCATTTGCTGATCTCGCGATTCCTTCCCTTCATGAAGTGAACATTGAGGCCTACAACGGAATCACAAAAGCCTCGGCGGTAGATTACGATCCCGCCTTCCACATCACGGATATTAACCAGAACCTCGGTGGAACATGTCAGTCTTTCCATATGTGCTCAACCGATACAGATTGCGTTTCTAAACTTGGTTGGGAATACATGTGCGCCGATGTTAAAGACACGCGCACTCAGTGGCCGACCTTTGATTCCAATGCCGCTGAACTTGCCAACACCGGAAGTGCCTCAACAGTCTACGATGTCAGTGGTAACCCGATGAGTTCCACTGCTCCGTCTATTGACCAGATTCTCCAGAAGAAAGGATTTCCCTCTGCTGCAACTAAGCGGTGTGTTTATCGCGGGGCCGGAGCTCCGTGTGTCGTGAATCCAACCAGCATCACCGATCTCAATCGTAAAAAAACTCTTACCTGTGCTCCGAATTTCTTTTGTGCGAGCACCGGTAGCAGCGGACTCTTCAATGGAAAAGTCGCGCGCTTTGCCGCGAGCCTTGAAGACATTCCTCTTTCACGCAATCATCTTTTCGGAAAAGACGCGAATGTTCTCGGTCGTCCGCTATCCTATGTCTCTTCATCCGACACGACGAGCCTTCTGTCGAATATCTCAGCGACTCTCCGGGAGAACATGGTTCACAATCATAGCCTTGGCGGGTCTCAGACGGGTATCTGTCGTCCGGGTAAGGCACTTCCCGTTTCAACGAATCAGACGACTCTTGGAAATCCATTTTCACAGCATCAGTACGCCGATACCGACAAAAGAACTGATTACATCAATCAGATCGCGAGCTGTAATCCGACTCTCTACACTTCGTATCGCCAGTCATCGTGCCCGGTCATCGGCGCCGACGGAAACTATACCATGTTTGCGACTGCGATTCTTCCGGTTGATTATCAACTGAGTGCGAGAAACCAGAATACCTGCGGTCTTCAGAGTATTCTTTCTACGACAACACTTTCGACCAATGCTGATACCATGCTCTCCTCTTCTCCTTTCCGGAGCATCGAAGGAAAAACACTGGTTAATCAGACAGTGATATCTCCAACCTTAGTTCGTGATGCCTGTCTTCGTCGTCCAGGTCAGGTTTGTCAGACTGATCTTGATTGTTCACCGAATAAATATCACGCCGAACAAACTGATATTTTCAGTCTCGCTTACTTCGGAAACCAGGCCGAGAAAAATTATTACTCTGAATATATGGTCTGCGGTCAAACTGAGGCCAAACCTTCCTACGGTGATTTGGTCGCCTATAAGGCCTACGACATGTCGAAGAACCGTTGTTGCCGTGAAGTCGGTAAAGATTTTACCACGTACACGAACTACGTTCCGACTGCTCTCAGTGAAGGCAACTACAACTCTGCGGCCATTGGTCTTAAGATGTCTCTTGATAACACCGCCGGAACGGCCATCATTGCCCCGAATGATATTAAACGCTACTCACGTCTGGCGACAGTGGAAAATTTGAAAACGGCTGACCGTCCTTTACTTTCTTCTTATCAGGATCGTGATGTCGCGGGCCTTGCCGAACTCGATGCCTTTGGAGTCAACGTCTTCACTCCCAAGCAGTGGATGACTGTGAACGAAGCAAATTCTGAAACCTGCTGCGGTGGTGGATGGATCCGGAAATTCTCTGACGGTACAACCGACTGGACAAAACACGACCGCGCCGCTTATGACGTAACAAATTTCCGTTGTCTGAACTCCCGTACCGTTCTTCTTACTCGTCCTGAGGAAGTCGTAGCTCCTCTGGCGTTGACTCCTGAATACGCAACTGATCCAACGAATCTAGTCCAAAGAGATGAAGGCTATTATTGTAAAGACGGGACGAACACAACGGGATCATGCGCGATGTATTCTTTTGCTGACACTCTCACGGTGACTTCACCGGTAGCGGACCTTTTCCTGAACGTTCAGGTAAACACCCGAGTGCCATCGTACGCGAGTGCTAATCTTGATCATTACTTCAGCCCGATTTCTGCTGATTCAAATTCACTCACAGTCATCAATTACAGTCTGTCCGGTGGCCGCAGAAATATCACGCTTCAGATCCCAAGTTACATCAATGAATTTTTTGATGCTGCTATTCCGGCCATTTCCATGAATCCTGATTCTGGCGCGGATGTCCTTTGTGCCTTAGATCCGTCCGTGACATTTGCCTCGTTTGAGCCAACGGATAATGGAACGACTCTCGGCTGTGCCGCTGGTGCGTGCTGCTACAATTATGATTCGACTAACCGGATTCTCAAGGTTGTTGCCTCTCCCGCTACCGAGGCCGGAGTATTTGCCAACAAGACTGTTGGTGTGAAATTCACGACTCAAGCCGCGGGATCAAGCAATATTGCCCGCACTCGTCCAGGATCGAATTCGTATTACCTTAAACGGTTTGGAAAGCTCGAGCTCACAGGAATTCCTCAGGTACCAGCGGAGCCGATCTTCTGTAACGACAACTCAAAAGTTCTGGTGCCGGGAATCTTTGATCTCACGACTTCTCCCAATAACCAGACTCAGTTCAATGCCATTACCTATTCATTCCAGGATGCGACAGGAAATCATTTTGCTAATCATATGGCACTACTGAATGAACCGATCTTTTCTTCGAATGATTTCAAATGCTGTACTCCACTTGGGAAAACGGCATCGGCCGCGACCAAGTGCTGTTCTGGATTCGGAAAAACGGTGAGTACAACAAAAGTCACCTGTGCCCTTCCCGCGCGCGCGGATCTCATGGTCTACTTCAACCGCTTTGTCTCCAATGAAGGTCTGGGAACTGACCAGCCTGGCGGAGGGCTTGTGGATGCTGATTTTGATACATCAACGGGTGAACCAAAACTTTCGGCGGCAGTGAACCTGAAAATTACTGAGCTTGGTAAATCATACTGCGCTTCCGGAAAAGTCCGTCAGGGTGGTGCTTTCGGCCGCTTTGAACCAGAACCTCAGGGACCAGCAACGAATGTCTCAAGCAGAATGTATAACATCGTGGACTCTTCCCGTGATGCCGGTCAGAACTCAAATGCCGGATCAACGATTTCTACCGGCTACACACCTTTCAATGACGGATTCCGCTGGAACCATCATCTCTATTGTAACGATTAAGAGGAAATATGAGTAAGACAGCTAAAAAACCTTCAGAGTCCTCAGTAGAGATGAGAGAGATGGTCATGCCGAATAATACCAACGCCCTTAACACGGTGTTTGGTGGAACTGTCATGAGCTGGATTGATATCGCTGCTGCGATGGTCGCCGCCCGCCACTGCGGAAAGCCCGTTGTTACTGCTCATATTGATGATATCGATTTCATCGCTCCGATAAAAGTTGGTTATCACGTTCTTATTCAGGCATCGATGAATTACGTCGGAAGAACTTCCATGATTGTCGGTGTGAAAGTAACTTCAGAAAATCCTTACACAGGTGAATCACGAAAAACCACGAAAGCGTATCTGACATTCGTCGCTCTCGATGATCTTGGACGTCCGGTCGAAGTTCCGGGTCTCACGCCGGATTCTGAGGATGAACTTCGTCGTTATGAAAATGCTAAACTCCGCGTAGAACATAAAAAAGCCTTCAAAGGCACTCAGAAGAAAAAATGATGAGCGCTTGGTTTCTTCTTCTTACTATTTTCTCCCTTTCCGTTTTCGCTCAGGAAAACTGCGCTCCTTCAAATATTCCACAGGAACTGATCCCACTTCTCGAGATCAATCGCTACGTCGGCTGGAATGCAGCGAGTTCACAGGAAGTTTCTCGAGCGCCCTGTCGGAAGGGAATTCCTGCGATTTCTGAAATGCGGGCCCTGATAAATTCTTTTGCGACACCTGCTCAAAATGATGTCATTCATGGCGTCTCACTTATTGCTGAACGACCGGAACTCATCAGTGCATTTCGCGAACTCACCACGATGAGAAATGCAACCGGCACTAAAAATTATCCTGATGGACAAGCGAATCTTGCTGCCTACAACATCAACCCAGCGTGTGTGAAGGTGATGTGTGCGGTAGAAAAAATCTGGGGCCCATCCATGGGGCCAAAAATTCTTTATCTGAAACTCCATTATGATCTCAACACTTCTGAGCTTTCTATTTTCAACACTTCCCGTTTCACGGAAGCTGAGTTGAACGACGTCATGATCGGCCTTGGTGATCTCCCTCCTCGGCTCAAAAATGCCGGAAGGCCTCATCAGCAACTTGTCCATTATGCCCGAGGTGAGATGCCCTCCATTCACCAAGGAACTAACACTGCGGCCGACTCATCCATTAATCTTTACGATCGATGGAGTAACAGAAGCGGCCTGTCTCGCCAGTATGTTTTGTTCCACGAGATGGCCCATAATATTTCCCACCATCTGGGCGATCTCGATAACTCGCCCCGGTTCCTGGAAATGGCCGGCTGGATAAAAACCGGTCAAGAATGGGAAAAGACCTCAGAGTTCTGTGCCGTCAGCAATTACGGTTCCACCGATCCCGATGAGGACTTCGCTGAAACGGTAGCGGCCTATCGTTACAACGCCGCCACCCTGAGAGATCAGTGCCCGAAAAAGTACGACTACATGAGAGGGATGGTTTTCGCCGGAACAGAATATCTGGATTCTTCGAGCTGCTATTAAATTTGGGGCCGGAGGAAAAAGCGAAGGCCCCATTCGGGGCCTTCATGTGTGTGTGCAGGATTAAGTTTCTTTTTGGAAAAAGCTTATACACCCATCAAACCGTCAATTCGACGACCCGTCAAATCTAAAACACAAGATATAGTAAAAAATGTCGTCAAAAAATTGGCAAGCATCCAGATATAGCAGGGCATAAAAAAAGGGCCCTCTTGGGGCCCTTTCTTATCATCACTATGAAAACTAATTAGTTATTGTGACTTTTGAGAAGCTTCTTCTTACGGGCCAGGCGCTTGAGCTTCAATCCGCTCTTCTTGTTCTTCTTGGCCTTCTTTGCGGGACGCGACTTTTTCAGCTTTTTCATGGTTCCTCCTGATTTAACGAATTCATTTGAGTCTATAATAAAAGAACAGCTTTGGAAACGTAGGACCACGCATGAGAATTCACTATTTCCCTCTCTTCTTTCTCTTTTCAGCACTCGCGGGTGCTGCTCCCGAGATAAAACTCATAGAAGAACCAAAATCATTGGAAGATTTCGAGCATCATAACAAGGGCTGTCCCGCAAATTCCGAATGTGACCAGGTCATGGGCCACCAACTCCAGCGATGGCTCGATCTCACGAAGAACCTGAAAAACTCTGAGACTTCGAACACCAATAAGACAGCAGCACTTGAGGCCTTCCGGGAAAAGGCAGGAATTCCTGTTGAGTTCTACACCTACAAAAAATCCCAGCAGGGTTTTCGTCCGCTTTACTTTAATTCTCCCTGCAAAGAACATAATCCAAAACTAGAAGACCAGCGCGTTCTCCGCGGCCATGCTTTTGTTCGTTCTATCGTCAAAGACAAGGCCTTGGTCTGGCGTGATCAGGCGCAAATTGAAGTTCCCGTCGGAGAACTTTTTATCCCACAACCCGTGAAAGTTTTCTTTCCAGGCGGCAGTGCTGACTATTTGATTCCGATTGATGATCAGCCAGTATTCATCCGCGACAAGTCCCTGCACATCGTCCGCGAAGAAGATGATTTCTTTTTTATGCTGAAAATAACTCCAACGGGTGCCTGGTCAATAGTAGAAACTGATTTTACCAAACTCTCCGAATGGGAATCCAAGCGTGAATACGTCCCTTGTCCCGAGGACAAGTTAAAGAAAACCCCGAAAGAATTCGGGGTCACTTTTTGTAAATCAATCTGGGATGAAGATCTTCAAAAGTCGGTCGTGATGAGACTTCACGCCGGCTGCAATTCCTAAAGAAGACGCGCAGTTTTTGTTCTGAATTTTCCGCTTGGGCATGAACCGTAGCTCTTAACGGATTTGTAAGCGTAGAAACCGGCGCGATGTCCGCGCGCTGTCTGAAAACTCACGAGAGCGCTCTCGCTTACTTCAAAGTTTTCATCATCACTGTTAATTCTTCCTCTCATGACGAGAAGGCAATAGTGTGAACCATCATTTCTACATAAACTCGACTCAGTAGTTCTGACTTCAATGGCAGACTGAGAAGAAGGTGATGCACGCATCGGATTCTTGAGATTGATCAAATTCGCACAAACCTCTTTTAAAAGGCCTGTCGTATAAGTTTCAACTTCAGGCAGTCCGAAATCACTTTCTTCATTCTGAAATTCGTATTTCCCATTGGTCCTGGTCACGAAGACATCTTTCTGAACGGCAGTTGCCGGACGGTCAGAACAGTCTGACTCCTGATAGGTAAACGAGAACATCTCGCGACCAACGTAATCATCGAGACCACGTTCTTTTTCTTCAAGAACACCGCAGACTTCATTCAGAGCGAGCTTCAGGCTTGATGTGTCTTCTACTTTGATAGGATTGAAAGAGCGGATATTTCCTGGTTCGTTGACCCTCGTAACATCATTGTTGTTACAGGCGAACAAAGAAAGAAGGACGAAAAGAGAAAAGAAGGATGTCTTCATGAAAACCTCCGGAACGTTGTGTGTGTTCCGATTGTTTCAAAAAGATCAAAGGACCTGCAAGAGAAATTTACTTAAGTATCGCCGAAACCGAACTTGAAAGTTTTTTGTCGGTACAGCCAATGTTTGAGAGTGCTTTCCGGTAAGTAAACAAACCATAGCGTGGAGACGTTCTCAGTACATTGAATCGGACCAATTCCCGGGTATGAATGCGGTATTCACCTGCACCCGAAGGGCTTCCGGTTTCAATTCCTACGCATTCTTCATTTGAGAGAGTGGGACAATCGACTTGAGAGACAGAACGGGTGATCCAGATAGCTTCGCCGTTTGTTTTTACAATAGGAAGAGAATTGGTCCCTCCGCAAAAGGGCTGCATGATTCCGAAAGAAGCCGTTTCGACATTTGGAAAAACGAAGGCAGCATTAGAAGATTGAACTCGATACTGAAAGTTTCCACCGTTTGACTCCACAATAACTGTTTGATCAACAGGTCCCGACTCCACACCGTCACAATCCTGACGGCCCAGGGTGAAAGTCACAGGCGCGGGAATGGACCCACTGTAGAGAAGTCCCTTTCTGGTGAGGCCTTCGCAGATTCGGTCAAAGACAATTAAGTCATCAGTGGAAATGGCCTGAGGCTGGGAAGAGCGGACTTGTCCCACGCCAGATTGAGAAACATCAACCTTCCCGCAGGAAGCGAGAATCAGAGCTGAGATTAATAAAATGAGAATTTTCATACTTACCTCTTAACCAGCTTATTATCGAGAAACGTATTTCTGAGTTTCCCTGCTTCCTTGATGTAGGCCGGGAACCAATGTGTGCGTGTGAGTTCAATAAAGCGTTTTTCTTCCGGGTGAGAAAAGCTCGCCTTCTTCTCAGTATCCATCATCTTCAAGAGATAAAAATTCGCGAAGACCGGAATTTTCAGAATCGATGCCATCGCTTTGGTATTTTGATGGAAAGATGCCTTATCAGCATAGTGAGTGATGAGGTTATCAAACTTAAAAAAGTTATCACTCACACCTTCTTCGCAAAGAGTGGCGAGCTCGCTTCCGAGATCCGCGTGGTACTCCTCAAGTGAGAATTTTCCGCGGAATACAACTTCCGGAAAAAACGCGCGCCCCTGGGCATCGACCTTGGGATTTTTATAAAAAGAAACTTTTGGAATGCTGATCGCCTCTGTCTCTATTTTATCATGGTGAAACTGCGGACAGAATTTCACATCATTTTCTTTTCCCAGATACTCAGCGAAAGTCAGATACTGGTGATAGAGTGTGACAAAATATGTTCGGCGCGGAGATTTTTCTTCTTGCACAGAGAGCTCCGAAGCCGGTGCTCTGACTGTCACTTTCTGGACTCTTTCCACCAGCTCTTCAGCGTAGGGAAACTGAACGACCTTATCCTGCTTCATGTGCGTGCAGGAAATAAGAGTAAGAGTCATCGCCATTAGGGAGAATTTCATAAAGTACCTCAAGCTTCTCATCGGAGAGCAAATCTGGAACTTGATTAACCGTCTCCTCTTGTCCAATATAGACTCATGAACTATTGGCTGATGAAATCTGAACCCGATGTCTTCTCTTTCTCTGACTTGAAGAAAAAGAAAACCGAACCCTGGTCCGGAGTCCGGAACTATCAGGCGAGAAACTTCATGAGAGATGATATGCGGCCCGGAGACCTCATCTTCTTCTATCATTCAAGCTGTGAGATCCCGTGCATTGCTGGCCTGGCTAAAGTAGCTTCTGCCCCCTATCCCGATCCGACTCAATTCGACAAAAAATCTGAGTATTTTGATCCGAAAGCCACAAAGGACAACCCTCGCTGGATCCTGGTGGATGTGGCGTATGTGAAAGATTTGAAACGAGTGATGCCGCTGGAAGAATTAAAGAAGGTTCCAGAGCTGAAGGACATGCGGCTTTTACAAAGAGGTAACCGGCTTTCAATTTTGCCGGTCACCTCTGGGGAATTTGAATTTATTTTGAAGCTTATTTAAGAGAGACATAGTTTCCGTTTGAACGGATGACGTTTTCTTCAACACGAACCGTGAGTTTTTTCGAAGATCCATTTTTCTCAGTCACAGTATATTCGTACTCCCCTTCCGGAAGCACTTTGTAGAACTCAGAGTTTTTGAACGAATAACTTCCCAGATCTTTCGTGACCGGAGAAATCTGTTTAATTCCAACTGTGCCAGAGACTGAACCACGATCCAGCTTGAAACCAGCTCCGCGGTGGACTTGCTTCATGAAGGCATACATAGAATCACGGTTACTGCTCCAGAAACCCGCAATGTCCGAATAGGCAGGATATTTCGTGTGAGAGAGTTCAATCGTGACCTGAAGATCATTGTAATAAAAAATCGACCAATCTTGCATCCCACCTTTCACAACGTACCAGTCAGCACCATTGGTGATACCGCCATGGAACTCGGAAGAGTTTCTCATCTCAGGATTGAGTTCTGCGTAGACTGAAGAAAGTTCCTGGATAAAGGCATCCATTGGATGACGATCGTAAGTAGCGTCCCATGGGTAGTTCACAACAATTGAACCGCCGTGGAAGTTAGCTGAAAGAGCAAACTGGCGCGAATCCTGCCAGCTCATGATTGCTTTATTTTCTGTGGCGGCCGCTGCTGAATTATTTGAAGCACCAGAATTCCAATCCGGGAAATTGCGGTTCAGATCGACACCCGCTGCGTTTGCACGCTGACGGAGTTCTGATCCATCCGGATTCATCGAAGGCATGATGAAGATCTCAGAATTGTCCACGAGATCAGTGATCGCTTTATCCTTGCCGTATTTTTCAGCAATTTCTTCGATGAGATTCGTCGTGAGCTCGCGGCCTACGATTTCATCTCCGTGCATGCTGGAAATATATTTGAACTCCGGTTCTGTTTCATCCATTTCCACGTTATCGGAAATTTTCACAACCCAGAGATCTTTTCCTTTGCCAGATTTACCCACGGAGAAAAGTTTCATCTTGCCCGGAAGCTTTGCGACCGCGGCCTGAAGTTTTCTCGTGAGGTCTGCGTGCGTAGGATAATCAGCGAAGACTTTGTTGTTTAATTCCTTCATGTCGAAATAAAGGATGCCTTTCTGATCGAGATACGACTTAAGTCCGGTCTCACCATAAAGCTCGAAGCCCTGTGTGCTTACGTGATCGATGATCACAGACCCAGTCAGAGCGAGATCTTTCACCACTTCAGGACTTTGATCCGGAAGATAAATTTCTTCTTCAATTTTTACGCTGGCATTTGCGAGGAGAGGAAAAGCAAAAAGAGCTAATAGAAAAAGCTGTTTCATGATCAATCCTTCGATAGATTTGGCCTCCAAGGCCAAGAGATGAGCATGCTATCAAGCACAAGGCCGGAATTGCAAAGTCAGACTAGAAAAGACATCTTTTTTAAGATTGGTCTCGTCTACTGAAAAAGATAGAGACGGTTTCTGGAGGTGTAGAGCGACAAATAATCCGGTGTGATAACGAGATCTGAATAAACTGCCGAAAGATTGTTTCCCATAGGGAATTTATCCACGACTTTCATCGTGAGTGGGTCAATAGCGCGCAGAATCCCATCAAAACTTGCCGCCACAATATGATCTTTCCACCATGTCACAGCACTAACGGGTTGCTTTGAAATCTTAGTTCTTTTTAATATGTCGCCACCAAGACTCATGAGAATAACCTCTCCGTCATTGGTTCCGAGAATCAGCTGCTCGCCCTTAAGGAATGGATGCGCCTGAACACTCACTGGAAAGGAACGGGAAATGGCCCCGCTATCTGGATTCACGGCCATGAGGGTTCCCGAAGGAGAACCGGAGATCACCATACCGCCGGCCTGAAGAGGGTTCAGATCGACATCGATGAACTTCGAATTATCCACCAGTTTTGTTTCCCAGATGAGAAGACCTTCCTGGAGAGAAAGAGCACCGAGATAGCCATCAGCAAAGCCCACGATGACTTTATTTCCGATCACCAGAGGCCGCGTGGTCCGCTGAAGAGTCGTCGTGATCGGAACGGCCCGGCGATAAACCCACAGGATTTTTCCGGTTTCAGCATCAAGATGAACGAGCTGATGCCCGCGAAGATAAACAAAGAGTCTTTCATTAAAATAAAAAGGAGCACTTTCAATAGGAGCACCAAGATCGATGGCGTATTTCAGTTGTCCGGTAAGATAATGGCGGACAAAAAGTCGCCCACTCATACCCCCGTAAGCAATGTGATCCTTAAAAAATTCCACCGCTCCACCAAGAGGAGTTTTCTCATCCTGTGACCAAAGTGAGCGTCCAGATTCGATATCGTAAGCATGCATGACACCGTCGTAGCTGCCCATGTAAACAATATCCTGAAATATCCGTGTGGCTCCCAGGCCGATGGGAAGATTTCCTGACTCATGTTCCGTATCAAGATTCTTGGCCCATGCCATGTGGAAGAAACGGGAGTCCTTCTCCGGTGCTTTCAGTTGTTTTAACTGAGCACAGCCAAGAAGAAGGACAAAGAGGAAAGCAAAATTCATTTCGACATCTGAGCGAGATAGAGCTTAGCGAGTTTTGCGTGCTCATCATTCGGATATGTAGAAACAACGTAATCAAACTGAGACTGGGCCTTCCCCTTCTCACCTTTTGTGAGGTAGAGGCGACCAAGTTCAACAGCAACCAGAGGATTCATGAACCCACCTTCTTGCTTCAAAATTTCTTCAAGAGTGGTTATGGCCTCATCCGTTTTTCCGAGTTTTTCGGGGATCACATATCTCTGCATCCCAACAAAGAATTTCCCAAGAGAGTTTTTTGAAACATCCACTTTTGAAAGGACGGTGTCTGCTTCAGCATAAGCACCCTTATCAAAAAGAAATTTTCCGATTTCCAGAGCAACCGGCACCATGACTGGGGTGGCCTGAATATCAGCAGGAAGGGCAGAAAATGTTTTCGTAAGATCTTGCGGTGTGATTTTTCCGGCCTTGGCATCGGCCCAGGTTTTTGTCTGAAATTCAAAAACTTTCACAGACCGATCAACGGCATTTGATTCCTGGGCCTGTTTCCAACCTACGAAAGCGAGAACACAAATGACGACAGCAATAAGTGCGCCGAAAAATGGCTTTCTATTTTCATAAAGAAAGTGACCGAAGTCAGTGCGATTAAGAGT
>JBKJNQ010000041.1:0-15072 GCA_046593575.1 Bacteriovoracaceae bacterium | reverse complement strand
CAGGCAAACTCCCATGGTAGCATCACGAAAGCTCTGATAAGCCTTATTGAATTCACGACGGCCATAGCGGATTGTTCCCAGCTTGTAGTGAGAAGGGCAGTAATCTTCTGCTTCTTTCAATGATTGAAGAAAGTAACCTTCTGCTTTTGTGGCATTTCTCTTTTTCTCAAGTTCAAGAACGCCGAGATTATAAAAAGTACGGGCCTGCTTGTCGTAAGTCAGATCCTTGGCCACATCCAGATAAATTTGTTCTGCTTCCTGAATTTTTCCTTCTTCGTAGTAGATCGAAGCAACGTTCATGCGGGCATCAGAATTCTGAGGGTCAAGTTTCACAGATTTATTCAGACACTTCAGAGCAAGATTTGAATCGCCTTTGAAGTAATACGCCATGCCGAGATTATTGAGAATTTCCGGATTATTTTCCTGAATTTCATTGGCTTTCAGAAGATTCGTCAGTGCCTCAGTATACTCTTTGGTCATAAGGCCCTGAGTACCAGCATTAAAGAAAAGTTCAGCTTTCTTATCCATTTCTTTTTTTCCGCTGGCGCAGGAAACAAGAGAGAGAATCATCGCTAAAAGCACGAGTTCCGTAAGGTTCTTCAACATCTGATTTCCTCCACTAAAAACGATATATTTTCATTCTAAGTAAGGGAGGCTTCAAAGTAAAAAGAAAATGCTTATTTCCGCTCGAGAAAGATAAGGCTTTCGAAGTGGAACGTAGAAGGAAAGAAGTCGAGAAGGACAGCACCAGTCGGGCGATAGTCCGTGATCTTCTGCAGGTCTCTGACCAGAGTGTGAGGATCACAGCTTACATAAGCGACTTTCGACGGAGTGAATTCAGTCAACCATTCCTTAAGATCACTAAGTCCCGAGCGAGGAGGGTCAAGTATGAGTGAGGAGGGAGAAATGTTTTTTTTCTTTAAAAGTGCCGACACTTTCCTGAGTGCATCCGGTTCATAAAGTGAGCAGGAATAGAAATCCGACTCTTTTGCTTCGCTATAAATATCTACGCATAAGCGTTCGGAATAAGGCAGTTCATTGGTGAGATTTCCGTTACCGGCAAAGAGATCGAGGATACTTGCCTTCTCATCAAACCAATTTTTGATTTCGTGATGAAGAAGTTTATTCATTTCTTCAAAGACCTGAGTGAATCCACCTGAAGCATAAGAAGCATTCCAGGTAATCTCGGTGGAGTTATCCTTTCGATAAATTTCGACATGACCCCGCGGTATGTTTTTAGGTGCAAGTTTGAGCCATTGATTGTCGTGATAAAGATTTCGTATCGCTTCCGCGACCTGATCAACGCCGATCAGACATTGAGGAATATTGATAATTTCCTGAGTCCTCGCATCGAGCATGCCGATTTTCTGCATTTTAGTATCGTAATGAAGCTGTATCCGGTTGCGGTAACCGGTTCTGCGAACCGCTGGCACAACTTTAACTTCCGGTAGGGGCAGATTGCGGAACAGATTCAGGAAATTTTCTTTCTTGGTAGCGAGTTCTCTTTCATAGCTCGTATGGAGATAATGGCAGGATGGACAAACATCGAAGTGAGGGCACAGTGGCTTGATCCTATCCGGGGAAGTCACACTTAAAGAACTCAGCTTCGCAAATGCCACACCTTTTTTCTCAGCCTGAACAATCGCCTCACCTTCTTCACCCGGAAGTGTTTTAGGGATAAATGTGATCTTCTCGCCAAGTTTACTTACTCCCTGGCCAAGACTATCGAGCGAAGAAATTTTAAAGGGGATGGGTCGATTTTGTCTCATGACTAATTCCTTGGGGTTTCCAGTGGTCAGGCTTAAAATCATGAGCATGACCTACTTACTGGGACGGCTTCCGCTATTGCTGGAAATCTTCATCAACGGCTTTTTCGTTGTTGTCTACACGTTCCAGAAATCCAAGAAGTTTCCTGAACTTTTAGCGAAGCTTCCGATGGAAACTTTGCTAAGTTCTGCACTCTGGATCATACCGCTGGTTCTTTTCATCACTTTAGCATCAAATTTTCTGAAGAGCGAAGGGATCGAAGACTTTTTACGTCGTTATGTCTTTTCTCTGATTATTTTTGTACCCATGATGATCACCTGGGGAGATTTGGAGTTTCTTTACTGGCTCTCAGCAGTCCATCTCTTTTCCACCGTCATCTCATTTTATGAAAAAAAAGAAGTCGAGAAGGTCGTTGAACTGGGTGCCTCGAGCTTTCTCTTTCGATTAAAACTTCAGCCCGCCCAGGTTGTACTTTTGTCATTTGCCGGATGGATTCTCCTTGGAGCTCTCGTTCTCGTCCTTCCAGTAGCCGCAGCTCCCGGAAAAACCATCAGTTTCATCGATGCACTCTTCATGGCAACTTCAGCCACCTGTGTGACCGGTCTGTCTACTATTTCACTTCCGGATGAATTCAGTATCTTCGGACAGATTGTCATGCTGGTTCTCGCTCAGGTGGGTGGGTTAGGAATCATGACTCTTTCCAGTTCCATGGCGGTGATCATGGGAAGAAACCTTCAGATGAGAGAGCAGGTCATCATGCAGGACGTACTCGATGCTTCGAGTTCATCCGAATTATTAGGACTTGTTTCGGACATCGTTCGATTCACTTTCGTGATCGAATTTATCGGAGCGGTCATCCTGACTGTGGGATTTTATCAGGAAGGCTTCGAGATTGGTCAGTCGATTTATTTTGGGTTCTATCATTCCATTATGGCCTTTTGTAACGCTGGCTATGCGCTTTTCAATAACAGTCTGGAGGACTTTAAATTCTCTCCGATGATTCACATGACAATCGCCTTCCTCATTATCCTGGGTGGTATTGGATTCGCCGTTCTTAAGGACATTCAGGAAAATCTCCGGACACGGAGATCCTTCCGCGCTCTTTCCGTTCATACAAAAATTGTTCTCACGATTAACTTGGCCCTTCTCGGAATTGGAACGATTTATTTGTTCTTTGGTGAGTTCCTCCATGCTTTTCAAGATTTTTCGATGTGGCAGAAATTACAGGTTTCATTCTTTCAATCCGTGACTCCGAGGACGGCGGGATTTAACACGATCAATATGAATTCTCTTAATCCTCATTGTCTCTATATGCTTATCCTCCTCATGTTCATCGGAGCATCGCCCGGTTCAACCGGTGGTGGTGTGAAGACCACCACTTTTGCCGTTCTTCTTCAATCAGTGACTGCTACTCTTCGTGGGAAGTACGATGTGGAGTTTTTTGAGCGTCGTATTCCTCAGGCAACGGTGGTGAAATCCATTGCCATCTTCATCATTTGCCTCATGCTGGTGAGTGTGGGGTTACTTATCATGATGCGAATAGAACCAGATAAAAGTTTTCTTTCACTCTTGTTTGAAGTGACGAGTGCTTTTGGTACTGTTGGCCTATCGCTCGGCATAACCCCATTCCTGAGTTATCTTGGTAAACTGGTCATAGTTGGGATGATGTATCTTGGTCGAGTTGGTCCACTCACACTCGTGTTGGCGGTGGGATCGAAAGTTGTCTTGCCTAATAAAGTTGAATACCCGGAAGGGAAAGTTCTCATAGGATAATTTATGATTATTGCAGTTATTGGCTTAGGTACTTTTGGAGCGAAAACCGCTATCCGTCTTTTTGAAAAGGGCGCTGAGGTTCTCGCCATCGACTCAAACCCTGAACTTGTCGACAGGATAAAAGATCGTGTTTCACACGCGATTTGTATCGACGTGACTCAGGAAAGATCCCTGAGAGCAGTGAATATTTCTGAAGTCGATACCGCCGTCGTTGCCATCGGTGACAATATCGAAATGAGCATTATGTCAGTCGCGATGCTGAGAAAACTCGGTGTCGGGCGGATCGTTGCTCGTGCCACGAGTCCACTTCATGAACACGTGCTGCGCGAAATCGGTGCGTCGGAAATTATTAAAGTAGAAGAAGAGATGGGTGAGATCGTCGCAAGTAAGATTGCTGCTCCTCACGTTCTTCAGCGCTATAACTTTGCGGCCGGTTATTCGATCGTGGAATTGAAACTGGGTAAGGCCTTTGAAGGAAAAACCCTGGTTGAATCGCAGATCAGGCAGAATTATTCATTAAACATTGTCGCCCTTCAAAAACGAGTCCCTTATATTAGTGAGGAAGGCAAAGCTGCTCATCGTGTTGTGATTAACGATGCCCCTTTGCCGATGGACGTGATCGAGGCTGATGACATTGTCGTGTTGGTAGGCTCGGAGAAAAACTTCGATCGCCTGTTCTCAGATCTTGAAGAAGCATAATCGGAGTTTGTTATGAGGATGTCGCTTAAGCGAAGAGTTACCTACAGTTTTATCACCGCCATGGCCGTGATTCTGATCATGGGATTCACAGTTTTCTTCTTTCTGGATTCCCTGAATAACCAGATTTCGAATATTACTGTTAACTCCAATAAAATTTCGCTTCTTACAGATGAAGTGAGGATTTCAGCCGTCTCCATTCTTAAAATGCAGAAGAAGATTCTTATTCAGAAACCGACTTCTGATGACCTGAAGCGCCTGGAGAATCTCTGCGAAGGATTCCAGTCACAGCTGCAAAGACTGGATGGCTTTTATACGGAAGTTGAAGCAAAGAAAACGATTTCACGGATGCTGGGCTATGTTGATTCTCTGAAAACCATCGTCAGTAAATCCTCTCTCTTTTACAGAGACGGGGAGGGCCTTTCGACGATCGATGGCCTCACCGACAAAATCCTTGAAGCCTTCTCGGAATTTCAGGACATTCAGTATTTCCAGAACGAACAACGCGATAAACAGGTAAAGGCAATCATTGGTGAAACTCGCCGAAACATGCTCATCACTCTCATCATTACTTTCCTGGGAACCATCATTCTTTCGCTCGTGGTCCCGGGAAAAATCGCCATGCCGTTCAAGAAAATTAACGATGCGATCCGTGAGCTTCAGGAAGTGAACTTCGACGTTTCGATTTATTACGAAGGCGACGATGAGATCGGCGAGCTCGCAAAAGAGCTCAACAAGATGATCAATAACATGAAACGTTTTGAACAGCTCCGGACTGACAGAATCTCTGTTGAGCACAGAAAGTTCGATGCCCTCGCCAACATGATCAAGAAGAATATCATGATTGCAAACGCTAAGGGCGAGCTCACATACATGAACAATAATATGTACGCCTTGCTCGAGCTATCCTCAGACGATGTGATGGGGAAGGCGATCACCGAGTCTCTGGTTCCGGATTCCATCATTGAGACCTTTGAAGTTGCCATTAAACGTCGTTCAAAAATTGAGAACGCTGAAATCAGTATTCCGAAAAGAAAGCGGGTCATTGATCCGGCGACTGGAGAATACATCTTCGAGGAAACTGAAGAAGCATTTCACGGGTATGCGAACGTGATTCCGATCCGCGCAAAAGAGTCGAATTTAGATTACTACCTCATGATCATCTCAAAAGAGGTCTTTGTTTAAGTTTGCAGTCGAACGTTTAACAATCTTCATGTATATTTGACCCGCACCACAATTTATTTTGTCGCCAAGGGTCAAGTTTACATGGACACCAGTCTCATCCGCAATTTTTCGATCATTGCTCACATTGATCATGGCAAATCGACGCTCGCAGATCGAATTATCGAAATGACGAAATCCATCACTGACCGCGAGAAAAGTGATCGTCTCCTCGATAACATGGATCTCGAAAAAGAACGCGGGATTACGATCAAGGCGCAAACAGTTTGCCTTCAGTACAAAGCTAAAGACGGCATTACCTATTTTTTCAATCTCATCGATACTCCGGGCCACGTGGATTTTACCTATGAAGTTTCGCGCTCACTCGCTTCTTGTGAAGGAGCACTTCTCATTGTCGATGCTTCTCAGGGAATTGAAGCGCAGACTCTCGCCAACGTTTACATGGCGCTGGAAAACAACCTCGAAATCATTCCGGTTATTAATAAAATAGATCTTCCTCATGCTGATCCTGAAAAGGTGAAGAAAGAGGTTGAGGACGTCATCGGTCTCGATGCGTCTGAGGCCCCACTGGTTTCTGGAAAATCCGGTCTTGGTGTGGATTTTCTCCTCGAAGAAATTGTAAAAAAAATCCCACCTCCGAAAGGAAAAGTGAATGCTCCTCTTCAGGCGCTGATCTTCGATTCGTGGTTTGACCCGTATCGTGGAGTGGTGGTTCTTGCGCGTATCATGGAAGGAACGCTTAAGGTGAAAGACAAGATTCACTTCAAGTTCTCAGGCATCGATCATGAAATCCTGAAACTTGGGATCAATACTCCATTTTATAAAGAAGTGAGCGAACTAGGTGCTGGCGAAGTAGGCATGATTGTCTGCGGGATCAAAACCGTTCGAGACGTGAAGGTCGGAGATACGATTGTTCACTCGGATAAAAAAGATACCCCGTATCTGGCCGGCTACAAAGATATCAAGCCGATGGTTTTCTGTGGGATCTTCCCGGTGGATTCTGAAGAGTATGAAGTCTTAAAAGAAGCGCTTGAAAAACTGGCGCTGAACGATGCCTCATTTACCTATGAGCCGGAAGTTTCTCAGGCCCTGGGCTTTGGTTTCCGCTGCGGATTCCTGGGTCTTCTTCATATGGACATTATCCAGACGAGACTTGAGCGCGAATTCAATCTTTCTCTCATTTCGACAGCACCGTCGTGCTCGTATCACATCATGACTTCAAACGGTGAAAAGGTCATCGTCGATAACCCGTCCAAACTTCCGGATCCAACTTTCATCGAGCAGATTCTTGAACCGACGGTGAAACTCTCAATTCATTTACCGAATGAATTTGTCGGAAAGATTATTAAGCTTTGCGAAGATCGTCGTGGCAGTCAGCAGGCGATCAATTACATTACGGAAGAACGCGTTCAATTAATTTATATTCTTCCTCTTTCTGAAATGATGTTCGATTTTTATGATCAGCTGAAGTCTCTCTCCAAGGGCTACGCTTCCATGGATTACGATCTTCATGACTATCAAGAATCAGATATGGTGAAGCTAGATGTTCTCCTGAATGGTGACAAGGTCGATGCCTTATCGATGATCACCCACCGGAGTACTTCTGCGCAGAAAGGAAAGGATCTGACTTTCCGTCTGATGAAGGTCATTGATCGGCAGCAATTTGATATAGCAATTCAGGCCGCTATCGGATCGAAAGTTGTTGCCCGCGAAACAATCAAGGCCTTGCGGAAAAACGTTCTTGCCAAGTGTTACGGTGGTGACGTTTCCAGAAAGCGTAAGCTTCTCGAGAAACAAAAAGAGGGTAAGAAGCGTATGAAAATGGTCGGAAACGTAGAAATTCCCCAAGAAGCTTTCTTGGCAGTTTTAAAGACGGAAGAGTAGAATACCGTATGCTAGAAGTTGTGCACGATCATCTTGATAAGGTCTTGAATCTCTACACGAAAGGTGAGTTCTTCATTGATTTGAAATCCGCGAAGGAAAAATATTTTTCTATTACCGGAAAACTCGACGAAGACAAAGAAGAGTTCGAATCACGGATGAACTGTTTCAACGACTGGTACATCTTCCAATATCGTCACGAAGACGGATCAAAAGTTATTGAAGAATACATCCGCTCAAATCAACTTGATGAAGAACTTTCTCAGGCGATGCTTAACGTGAATCATTCCCTGTTTGAATTCAGCAAAGTAAATTTCAGAAAACTCATCGTTCTGAAAGATATTCTTCACGACGAGAAAATCACACTCGTGAAAAATCACCCGAATATTTCTCTGATGGAAGGCGATGTCTTTACCGGAAGAGTGATCAAGTACAAGGGTGAGTATTATCTGCTCCGGGGCCTTTGCACGCTTCCTCAAGGTGTGAAGTCGATACTTAATAAGCAGTCAAAGAAAGTGCGTAAGGCGAATAGCTTCGAGGAAGAGCTGAACTTCTTGTTACAGCTTGAATCACTCAAAACAAAAGCGATGCATTACAGTCATATCGACCCCGCCAAAATATTTATTTTTTAGTTCAGCGGAATCCAGTAGTAGCGCTTGAGTGGTTTGCCTTCGGCAATCATCTTCGTTTCACCTAAAACCCCACCATTCTTTTCGATCGCTTTGATGGACGCGATGTTCGTCTCATCACAAGTGAGAAGCACTTCAATAAGGCCGATAGTTTTCGCCAGCGGGATAATTTTGCGAAGCATGCCTGAGGCCAGACCCCTTCCGCGAAATTCTGGTACGGTGTCGTATCCGATGTGACCGCCAACAATTCTCAAAGCCGGAGTGAGCTCATGACGAAGAGCAATTCTTCCAGCGTATTTCCCATCTACAATCGCCCATAAAGTGGTTTCACCCAGGCGGGAATTAAGCTCATCCACAAAGGCTTCAAAGTTTTTTTCGAGGTCTTCCGGTGAAACGTGTTCATACCACCAAAGCCTTTCCTTCTTGAAGGCCCTGACGGCTTCGATATAACTCTCTTTGTAGTCCGTTGAAGGAGCTTCGAGCGAGAAAATCATTTCTGGTTTTTGCGACGGGAAAGAAGATAGGGAATGACACCCGCGATGTTAAACAGAAGCGAAACGACGAAGAAGATATTAAAGAGGGACGCTCCATTGGCAATTCCACAAAACTCAAAAAGTTTCTGGAAAATAGCGTGACCTACGCCAAGTCCAGAGGGAGCGATCGGCAGAGCGAGAGTCATGAGGCCCAACGGGATAAAGGCGAGCGCCTGGATAAAATCCATTTTTCCTTCGGTGAAGGGAGAAATGAGTGACCAGAAAAATACGACTCCCATAAACTGAACCAGAATGGAGAGAAGAATCGCCTTTACCATCTGCCCCTTGATCGACACCAGATCACTCCAGAGATCGCCGAAGCGTTGCCAGAGTTTTGGGAAAAATAATTTCTCCGCCTGGTTAAAAACTTTATGCACGAAATTATTCAGGAAAAGAAAAACCAGGATACCGGTCACGACGAGGAAAGAGAGAATGTAATTCACCTGCAAGAGCGGTTTCATCGCCGGGGCATTTTCCAGAATATGTCCCTGGAAAAGCAGTGACGAAATGCCCACGAGAAGAATGAGACCCGATAGTCCCATCACCCGATCGATGAGAATGGTAGCGAACACAAATTTCTTAGAAAACTTCGGATCATAATCCTGAACGTAAAGAATCTTGACCAGATCTCCCGTCACACTTCCCGGCAGGACACTGGAAAAGAACTGACCAATCCAATTGGCCTTGATGAGACCTTTTAGTGGAATATGTGTCGAACTTCTCGCTTCAAGAATTCCTCTCCAACGGAGAGAGATAACAAACAGGTTGGTAAAAGCGACAGCGATCGCGATGAAAAGTCCGAGGGGATTATCGACAAGCTTTCCCAAAAGCGAGAGATCTAGTTTTCCTGACTTCAAAAGCCAGTAAACCAGCGCAAAGGCGACGAAGAGTTTTAAAAAGGTGGTGAGAAGGGTTTTCAGCATGCTCCAATGATCTTATAACTAGGCATGAAGTTGGTAAACGGAGGACCTATGAAAATTGCTGCTATTCAACTCCAATCAGTGCTTGATCCTGCGATCAACCTCAGAACAATCCGAAAATATCTGGATGAGGCCCGCGGAAAAGGCTGCCAGGCGGTTTTTCTTCCTGAAGTCTTCTACTCCATGTCTGACGGCACAAAGCCTACTCCTTATCTCATTGATGGGCACAACGAGCATTACGAAGCGATCCGATCGCTGGCGAAAGACTATTCGGTTTATATCCTTGGCGGATCAGCAGCGACTCTTGTGAACGGCAAGATCATGAACCGCGCTTATAACTTCGGCCCTGAAGGAAAAGAAATCGCTCTCTACGATAAAATGAATCTTTTCTCCTGCGATCTCTCAAAGCATCCCAGTAATACTGTGATCAATGAGGGGTCAGTCTATACCGCTGGGAGTATGGCGAAGATGATTGAAGTCGGTGATTGGAATCTGGGTCTATCTATTTGTTTCGATCTTCGTTTCCCGGAGCTTTTCCGGAGTTATTCCGCCAAAGGCGCCAACCTTCTTTCTATCTCTTCGGCGTTTACTGTTCCAACGGGGAAAGCTCATTGGCATACGCTCGTTCGCGCCCGTGCGATTGAAAATCAGTGTTACGTCGTGGCCTCAGCTCAATGGGGAAAACACAACGACCGCATGACGACTTTTGGGCATTCACTGATTGTTGATCCGTGGGGAGAAATTCTGGCGGACGCCGGCGAGGGAGTTGGAATTATCTATGCCGAGCTGGATAAAGAAAGAGTCGCGCAGGTAAGAAACAGACTGAACGTTATCCGCGAACCAAAAAACTACATGTAGGGATTTGTTCCACTCTGGTGATCAGTGACATCAACCACATCCACGATGTCCGGAAAATGCTGTTTGATGAGTTGCTCAATCCCGCCTTTCAAGGTTGCCTTGGAAGACGAGCAGCCCTGACAGCCACCGAAAAATTTCACGAACAAGATATTGTTATCAACATCAATAATTTCGACGTTCCCGCCATGTTGAGCGAGTGCTGGACGAATTTGTGTATCAAATAGTTTTTCAATTTGCGTGATCATGAGGGCACTCTATCACATATTGGAGGTCTGGCGCTCGTTGAAATCTCTAAGCAAGGCCTGAACATTCTTGGCCTGATGAGAATGAAGAGTAAAGGGCTCAACCCAGGTCATACTTTCGATCACGCCATCAGCAGTGATTTTATAGATGAGGCCTTCTCCCGGAGAACCGGCAAAAAACCAACTAGGTTTATCATCTGAAAGAGCGGGATCCATCTGAACGAGAGTGAGTTTTCGTAGCTCAGGGTCAGTAACTTTCACTGCTTGAATAAATTTCACCTTCGCACTTGTCACGAGATCATCACGGAGAGTGATCGTGAGCACCGAAGAGTTCGGAAGAATGTATGTCAGAATATTTCTTGATTGAGAGGTCGGAACGCCGAAGCTTTCTTTCACCTGCTCCATGGACTGACCGAGTTTCAGAGCAGAAAAGTCGGACTTAAAGGTCAGTTTCGATTGTGCAGTGAAGTACGCACCCGAAACAGTTCCCATCACAACGAACAGAATGAAGAAAAATCTCACCATATAAGGTTATTTAATCACTCAAATAGTGCGATTGACCACGTTAATTTTCTAGCTTGCTACAAAATGTATTTATGGAAGAACGAATGTGTTTCACATCACGTGGTTTAAACAAAACCTGTGTGATGCCTAAAGCTAAAAGTTCGCGCGGATCTGTTTCAGGTTCACCGGTAAAAACAAAAAATGGAATGACGATTTTCTGTTCTTTCATCCACAGGAAAAGTTCCAGTCCGCTCATTTTGGGCATTTGGTAATCGCAGATCACGAGATCAAATGACCGATCGCTAATGTGCGACTTCGCTTCATGAGCTGAGGGAAAAACGATGGGTGTGTGTCCCATCGCCTGAATTTCATAGGAGAGAATGTCGCAGATATCCTGTTCATCATCGATGATCGCGATGTTCATATTCTTCCCTTAAGAAAAGATCTCATCATTTCATTATAACATTTTCCTGTTTGACCAAACTTAAGAGAAGCAAATCTTATGATTGAACTTCTCATCTTGACCTCGCCGCCTGCCTCGGGAAAAACTTTCTGGATAAAATCCTATCAGGAAGAAATCCACGAGGACCTCCTGGTGATTTCTCCTCTCCGGGCACTCGCCGATGAGTGTCGTAGTCGCTGGGGTGAAAGTGTGACAGTCATGACTCCGGAAGAATGGCTGATACAGGGAAAGCATCATGAAGTTGTGATCTTTGATGAGTTTCATCTTCTCACCTATTGGGGAGATACGTTCAGGCCCCGCATGTGGGAAGCCTTCGAGGATTTATGTGGAGGTGCTCGTCTTGTGATTGGACTCACAGCTACTTTTTCACCGGAGCTTGTGGAAAGAGTTGAGCTATTCTCCTGTCACTTTGATCGCATTCTCTGGGCCGATTACGGGAATATGAAACTTAAATACCAGCCTGATTCTTACGTCAGGCTCACTGGTTCACTCATGGAGAAAACCATTCTCAATCTTCCGCCCCGGGGAACATCTCTCATCTTCTGTCGCTACCGGGAAGAAGTTCTGGAGTGGGAAAAGCGCCTTCAAAAAGATGGCCACCGCAGCTGGAGTTGTCGGGGAGGAGAAGCACCGGCCTTTCGGAAAAGAGTCGAGCTGGAATCTGCTCCCGACTATATTATTTCGACAACAGTCCTTTCCCACGGCGTGAATCTTCCTGTCATATCGCGGATATTTTTTCTTTATCCAGTGAAGAATATTGATTTCTGGATTCAGATGACTGCCAGAGGGGGAAGAACCGGAGAAAAATTTGAGGTGTTTGCCTTGGAACCACCCCATGGTTTAAGATGGGGAAGATTTTCAAACTTAGTTTCCCTGATTTTTCTCCACACGAGACTTCTAAAGGGAATCTTTCTGAACCAGCTGGAACAATGCTTTTTGAAGGACTAGTCATTCACCGCGTGCCTTATAAAGAACGCGATCTCATTGTTAAGCTCCTTCTCCGGAATGGTCTTCTCGGAAGCTTTTATATTTATGGTGGTCAGGGCGGCGGGAAACATCACAAGCCGACTGTTTTTGAACCCGGATCCATGATGAAGATTCATGTTCGCGAAACAAAAACCCGCAGCCTCGAGGGAACGGAATTGATGGTGGCGCAGGAATACACACGTGTGTGGGAACCGGCGCATGTCCGCTACAACATCCAGGCATTCTATCTTATCTGTCTTTATTTTGAACTTGTTTTGAAAATCGCTCCGGCGCAACATTCTGGTGATGACCAGTTGGTGGGTGCAGAAACGGAGGGCATTTTTTCTGTTGTCAGCAACGCCCTTTTTCATCTCGAGGGATCGCTTGCAAAAAATGATTTCGAGGCCCCTCAGCAGCTCATGCTTTTCATGGTGAAACTTCTTTTTCACATGGGGATTATGCCTGATACGGATCATTGTAGTTATTGCCAGTGTGATCTTCTGGAGGCTACGGGCGCGTCTTTCTTGCCAGCTGAAGGGCAATTTGCCTGTGAGAAATGCACGAACTCAGAAAATGAGCGCGGGTTTCTGCTACGGATGAAAAAAGGGTTTCAGACGCGCTTTCAGGATTATCATGAACTCATCGGGACAAACTTTTCTGAAGCCGATCGCCTCATTCAATATTTTTGCCATCAGTTCCATCTGAAGCCGATGGATCTTCGCTCTTATAAGCTACTTTTTCACGCCTGATTATTTTTTGAGTGAGTTGGCAAAATCGAGAAGAGTCTTGAAGTAAGGATAGTCTTTCGATTCATGATGTCTGATGATCGCCGATTTAATGCCGGCATTTTTTCCAGCTTCAGCATCAATTATTTTGTCACCAATCATCCAGCAGTGTTCTGCAGAGAGATTATACTTCTCCACAAAATCCTTGATCATTTTTCCGGAAGGTTTACGGCACTCACACCCTTCGTCCGGAGAGTGAGGACATATAGCAAAATCCTTAAACGGTGAAAGCTTCTGCGCGCGCATGTCGTTCTGAAGCTGACGATGAATGACATAAACTGATTCGAGTGAGAAGTAACCACGGCCAACACCGGACTGATTGGTAACAAGAAAAAGCTCAAAACCCAGCTGTTGCAGAAGCTGGAGTGCTTTCATGGTATCCGGGAAATATTCCATGTCTTCCACGCGGGAGAGATAGTTCTTATCAAGAATCAAAGTCCCGTCTCTATCCAGGAAGATGGCTTTCCGCGTTTTCATTTACGAAGCCTCCATGAAGGCATAAGATTGCCCTATGCTCAAAGTCCTCAAGTTAATGTTCCCATATCTCCGTCCTTTTTGGAAGGAGGCGGTATTAGCGTCACTTCTCGCTTTCCCGCTTTCGGCCATCAAGGCCTATGAAGCTTATTTGGTTAAGGATATTTTCGATAAGGGCTTCGCCCCTGGTTCGGACTTTTCGAATGCCAAAAACCTCGCTCTCATTCTGATCGGGCTCGGTCTCTTGAACTACCCCTTAAGATACTTTCACTACTATGGTCTGCGGATGGTTGTGGATAAGTCGACCCGCCTCATCCGCGCGAAGATCTATGCCAAGTTCCAGCACCTGCCTGCGAAATATTTTTCCCAGCAGAAGCAGGGAAATCTCATCTCGACGATCATGAACGACACGCAGGTATTCTCGGAAGCCTTCAAGAACTCACTTGAAGTCGTAAGAGAGCCGGTAACGGCCATCTCTCTACTCGGTGTCGCCTTTTATCATGATTGGCAATTGACTCTGATTATCTTCACAGTTGCCCCTTTATTTGTGGTCACCTTTCATTACACGGGAAAGCGCATCCGGAAGTACGTTAAGCTTGCTCAGGAAGACACCGCCGAGATGACTCATATTTCTGGCGAGGCGCTGTCGGGGCAGAAAATCATCAAGGCCTTTGGTCTTAAGGATTACATCATTTCCCGTTTTGAGAAATCTCAGGAAAAGTTCATTGCTCACCGTACGAAATCCAATTCCGCTGAAGAGCATTCTCATCCGCTGGTTGAACTCATTGGATCGTTTGCCTTTGCCGGTGTCATTGTTTTCGCTCATCACAGGATTAATTCCGGTGCCCTCACGACCGGTGGATTTATTTCCTTCGTGGCAGCACTGGCGATGTTCATGGATCCGGTCAGAGGCTTCTCCAAGGCAAATGCCAAGATGAACCAGGCGCAGGCTGCTGCTGTCCGGATTTTCCAGCTGCTCGATGTGGAAGAAGAAGTCGAAGAGCATCTTGAAGAATTAAAAGAGTTCCGTTCGACCATTGAATTCCGGAACATCACTTTCTCTTATGGGGAAGGCGATATTCTCAAGAACTTCAGCCTCGTCATCAAGAAAGGTGAAAAAATTGGTCTCGTGGGACTTTCGGGTTCTGGCAAGTCCACACTCGTGAGCCTCCTTCTTCGTTTGTATACGGTGAAAGCGGGAGAAATCCTGATCGATGGCGTGAACGTCAATCAATACAGTCTCGCATCTGTGCGCAGAATTTTTGCGCTCGTGAGTCAGGACATTTTTCTCTTCAATGATTCAGTCCGCGAGAATCTCACGACCGGTGATGTTCACACGGAAGAAGAGATCACGCACGCGCTGGATATTTCGTATGCCACAGAGTTTGTAAAAGAACTT
>JBKJNQ010000229.1:0-6417 GCA_046593575.1 Bacteriovoracaceae bacterium | reverse complement strand
ATTCTCCCAGCGAATTTCAATTTTATCGAACCATATAGATGGAGAAGGTAATAGTCTTTTTGGCTTAAGCTCAAGTTCTTCCGGAGTCTACGAAAGTCTGTTTAATACTCTCTCCGCTGGGTACACAGTTAAAAATCTCCAGCTCTCGGGAATTCGGATTAAAGAAACTGCTGGTTGTTCTAGCTGTCACAAAGCACTTTTTGCCCAGATAAACAATGGTAATCTCTATGACATCGTAACGATCGATTCTTTGATCCAAGTCACGGACCCGACGATCAAGATAGGAACGCTGGTTAAGCAAAACGGTACGACTGGCACTCTTTCGGGCATTAGGGTGAACGGTGATCTCATTGGAAAAAATTACGTCGGAGGTATCGCTTCTGAGAATTTTGGTATCATTCAGAACTCAAGCTTTGATGGGAAAATTGACCTGCAGAGTTCCATCGCTAATTTCGTCGGTGGGATTGTTGCCGCCAACTACAATTTGCTTCAAAGGAATAGTTTTGATGGTCAAATCTCAGGCATGGTAGCGAGTTCGGCGCGTATCGGGAGCATTGTAGGTTTCCACAGTAAGGTGATCTCACCCAACCCCACTGCAATTGACAATGAGGCAACCTCTGAATCAAAGATCCTTCTCATTGCTGGTGTCACAGATGCGGGGGGTATTGTTGGAGTATCGGACAACGCGGTCAATGTCATCGCCCGAAATATTTTTAAGGGTTTCATGTTTGACCCGGCGGGGTCTGCTGTCATTAATCCAATGATAGGTTCAGGTCCTTCTACGAATATTTTGAACACTTTTGTCTCGGCGAACTTTACGGTCGGTACAGACCATGTACTCCTCGACCCGACAATCTCATCATCCCTTATTACTACTTATACGGCTCCCAATTGTACTCTCACAATCATGCCCCCATCCGATGATCTTACTGTCACATTTGGTGCGCTCTATGTTGTGAACTGGAAATATTTCCAGGGGCCTTTGAGTAGAGTCTCTGCCAACACCTATGATCTCATAGTGCCTATGAAAGGCTCTGAATGTGCGAACCTCAATGGAACTGCTGGGGCCAACCTTACACTCTACAAAGCCCAAACGAGTCCTGATTTACCGTCGTTGGCCGATTTAAGAACGAAGAAATATAACATCATCGACCTCAACGATCCTGCTGAGAAAGACGTCGCGTATACTGCTTTCAAGCAGCTCATCCAGAACCAAATTCCTAGTGCTCCACCGGTCTGGATCTATGACTCAGGTGACGAAGAAGTGATTAGTCTCTTCCTTCGAAAATAAGGCTTTTCCAGCGGCGTTAAATTTTCTCAGTGAATGTGTCGTTAGAGGATAGGCATGAAGCCAAGCCTATCCTACGGACGGATTTCCTGGGGCTACGAAGACGACGCTCTTCGGCCGACACCTCTTTTGTTTTTTACTCAAATTCGCTTTCAAGGTCGCCCACGGGTTCCGAAAATTTCGGATCGCGATTCGCTTCTCATTATGAAGATGAAAGGCGAGAAGAAAATTTCTTTTCGTGAGGCCTATGTCGAAGCGGTTTGCAAGGATTCCAGAGAGGCAAATGAACTCGGCGAGGGGAGAGCACTCATTCGCTGGCTCCGAAAAAATAGATTGATGATCCTGTGGAAAGACGGAGATTTTAGAATGCATTCCTTCTTCGAAGAAGGGCCGGAATTTGATCCGGAAGATGAGCTTTCACGCGATCACTCTTTTTCCATTCTCCCAGTGACGGTCATGGGGAGAACGATCAAACTTTATGTCGAAGACGAAGCGATGCTTTCGCTCTTTAGTCTTGAGTACGGTGAAGAAGAAAATTTTCTCTCTCTGGTTCGTCGCTACATCGCACGCAGAATTCAATGGGAACACTGGCGAGCACCTGCCCCTACCTTTGTGGATTGGGTGAAGGTTGAAGGTAAAAAACCTGTGTTTAGTTTGGGCCAGTTGGGATTTCATCCTCCGGCACATTCGTAGTCTTCCATCTTCACTCCACAATCATTCACACACTTAGCGTTAGACTGTAAGAACGGGCCCGGCAAAAATTGCCGCTCGTGATATTTTCCTCAAGGTATTTTGGAAGTTATTGCCCGGCTTCAAAAAGGTGTAAGAATTGTGGAAAATGATCGTAGGACCACTAATCACAAATTAGGAATCAGATGATCCAGTCTTCTTACAAACCAATCGAACTTCCGAAGGCACCCGCTGCTCCTGAGCGCGCGAAGTCTTCTCCGAAGAACGAGAAGAGTGAGAAGCTGAGTAAGGAAGAATTCAAGAAAGAGCTGAAAGCTGTGACAGAAAAGTCTGACGAGCCGAAAGTTAAGGCCGTAAAAGTTTCTGCTGATAAAGAACTCAGAAAGCCATCATCACTCATCAACCAGGAAGCAGAGTCTGCTGATCCTGATTCAGTCAGCCCGAAAGTTTTTGACCCAGCAGTCACGAAAGATGTTCAGAAGCTCATCGGCCCGGAAACAACTCAGGTTGAAAACGGCGAGATGGTAGAGATGACTGACGAGATGGTCATGAAGCTTGCTCAAGGTGAAGAAGTTGTTGTAGACACTGACCTCGTGGCAGAGCTCAAGACAGAACTTACTAAAGCTGAGCATTCTCCTGCCATCGATCTCGCTGAAGGCGAAGTGAATCCTAAGCTCATGCAGATGGAAGACTTCGTTGCCCAGAAAAATATGGCAAACAAAAAGATCCTTCCGCAGAATGTTTACGGCATGAATCCACAGGCCGGCAAAA
Source organism: Bacteriovoracaceae bacterium (assembly GCA_046593575.1). Taxonomy (GTDB): domain Bacteria; phylum Bdellovibrionota; class Bacteriovoracia; order Bacteriovoracales; family Bacteriovoracaceae; genus Peredibacter. The sequence goes on along the minus strand of JBKJNQ010000229.1, from coordinate 3,668 downwards.
TTGCGGCCGAAAATAATCTGAAGAATACACAAGTTGTTGTAGAAACTGAAGGTACTTCACAGCCAGTGAATTCTCAGCAGTTCATTCTGAATATGATGTCTGAGCAGAAGGGCGGCAACGCTGCTGACGTAAGCGCTCCGATGAAAACTTTTGATATGTCACAGATCAAAACCGATAATCCGGACAAGATCATGACTCAGATCACAGACTATATCGTCCAGGCAAAAGCCGCGAAAGAACCAACCGTTTCTATGCGCGTGAATCATGACCAACTCGGCGTGATCGATATCACAGTGGCGAAAACGATGAACGCTGATTCTATCGCGATCAACATCGGCGCACACTCGATGGAAGGGAAGAATTTCTTCCAGCAAAACTCAAAAGATCTTTTCTCTCACATGTCATCCGCGGGTCTCAACGTTTCTGACATGAAAGTAGAAGTTCCCTCTCAGACAGCGAAGAACGACTTCGACATGAATGGACAGAATCAGAAAGGCAGTGGTCAGGACAGACAGTTTGGATCAGAATCCAATCAGCGTCGTCATGATTCCCAGAAGCGCGAAGACCTCTGGAAACTTCTTAACAAGGAAGCTGCGTAATGCCTGAAATGGGAAGACCGGTTTCTCCAATGGAACAACGCTACCGTCAGGTTGAGATTGCCCCTCGAGGTCTCTCAGGCGGCAAGACAAAATCTGAAGCGCAGATCAGAGAAGATCTGATTAACAAAGCGACAGGAAACAAGCCAAAAGCAAATGACATCTATAAGGAAGGTCCTCATAACGAAATGGGGAAAGACGAATTCCTTAAGCTTCTCACTTATCAGCTCCAGAATCAGGATCCGATGAATCCGATGGACCAGGGTAAGATGACGGGCGAGCTTGCGCAGTTCTCACAGCTCGAGCAGTTAGCTGAACTTAATAAAAAATTCGATCAGGGTAATAAGACACAGGCGATGCAGGATAAATTTTATGCTGCTTCTTTTGTGGGTAAGAAAATTGTTACTCACGGTTCTTCACTTGATCTTAAAAACTCAGGTGATCCGGCCGACGTTCTTTTCAAACTCGACGATGATGCACAAAAAGTCATGGTGAGAATTCACGATGAAAAAAACAACATCATCGGCGAGATTTGGAAGGAAGGAATGTCTTCCGGCGGACACCAGGTGACATGGGATGGAGTTTCTCTCGATGGAACTCCGGCAGTGAAAGGTAAGTATCGCATTCAGGTGAAAGCGTGGGATCAGTCAGGCCAGGAAGTGGGAACACGGACTGAGGCGACTGGTATCGTTTCATCAGTAACGTTCGATGAAGGTGAGCCAGTACTCACTGTGAACGGACAAAAAGTTTATCTTCGTGACGTAGCAAGTTTTCATACACCGGATGCACAAACTCATGACACAGCACGGGCATTAAATTCCGGCTTGTCGGGGCAGCCTGCTCCGATGGTAAAATCTAAAGGTAACGAAGCAAATGCGGTAACTCCTCAGGCGATGAACGCTTACAAAGAGAACGCAGGAATTTACGAATAATGAGTAAGGTTAATAGTTTTCTTATCCCTAACGTTTCGTCGCTTCCTTCTGAGACTCAGAAGGCCGAGCAGACAAACGCACTTAAGAAGGGTGAGAAGAGCGAGTTTAAAGGATTGATGGACAGGGAGCTTCTGCAGCCGCAGGTAACTCCAAAAGATGTCGGTCCGGAAATTAGTGTATCCACTCATGCAATGAAAAGATTGCAGGAGAGAAATATTGAGCTTGATGGAAATGAGTACATGAAGCTTAAGGAAGCGATTAGTAAGTTACGTTCGAAGGGGAGTCACGATTCACTCGTGATCACCAACAAAGCGGCTTATGTTATTGATGTCGACAAGAGCACGGTAGTGACTGCTGTCGACAAGAACAACATGAACGAGAACGTTTTTACTAAAATCGATTCGACGATCTTTATGATGTAATTCTGCTAGGAGTGGCAGAGGAGCATTTTATATTAATCGGTTGAGGTGGCTGGTCCTTCTTGGAAGCCATGGATGAGAGCCTTTAGTGCTCAAATCCCCTCGCCAGGTGTCTAGGAGGGACTATGAGTATTCTTTCGTCTTTTAACATCGGTGTTTCTGGTCTTCACGCTGCTGGTTCCAGCATGGGTGTAATCGGTGACAACATCGCCAACGCCGGCACAAACGGATTTAAATCATCCCGTGCTGAGTTCCAGGATCTTCTCGCAAATTCGCTGAAAGGTATCGACGGCGGTGACCAGATGGGATCAGGTACAAAACTTGCTCACATTACCTCGCAGTTCACACAAGGTGCGATCACAAGAACAAACAACATCACTGACCTTGCTATCAATGGTAACGGATTCTTCCAGATCCAGGCGCCGTTTGGTAAAGGCTTCACTCGTGACGGTGCTTTCCACTTCGATAAGGAAGGCTTCATGGCCAACGGTGACGGTTATAAAGTGGAAGGCTTCCAGGCCGATGAAAAAGGCGGCATCACGAATAAGATGGGCGCAATCAAGCTTGGTAACACAAATATTCCAGCTGCAGCTACGAAAGAAGTTAAAATGTCCGTGAATCTTGATTCACGTGAAAATCCGAAAGTCTTCGATCCGAAGAATCCGGATAAAACTTCCAACTTCAATACATCGGTAACGGTTTACGATTCAGTGGGTACTTCCCGCTTAGTCACAACATACTTCAATAAGTCTGCTGATGGTTCCAACTGGGAATATCACTCAATGGTAGACGGCGCTGACGCTGCTAACGGTAAGCCAGGCGAACTGGTTGAAATGGCCAACGGAAAACTTAAATTCAGCCAGACGGGTCTTCTCGAAGAAGAAACTCCGGGACTGAACAGCTTCAACTTCAATAAAGGTGCAGTTGCTAACCAGCAGATCGCTTTCAACTTCGGTGAATCGGTCAAGGAAGGCGGAACTGGTCTCGATGCGGCGACACAGTTTGGTTCTAAATCATCTGTTTCTCGCCACTCTCAGGACGGATCTTCGGCTGCGACACTTGCTTCCATGTCATTCAATGACCAGGGTGTTCTCACTGCGGTTTATGATAATGGTAAAGCGATTGATCTTGGGCAGGTTGCTGTCGCCAAGTTCGAAAATAACGAAGGTCTCTTCAAGACAGGTAAGAACCTCTTCAAAGAAACTCGTAAATCAGGTCAGGCTGCCGTTGGTAAGCCAGCTCAGGATGGTCGTGGTGATATTCTTTCGAAGTCGGTCGAGATGTCGAACGTAGATATTGCAAATGAGTTCGTAAACCTGATGGGTGCCCAGAGAAACTTCCAGGCCAACACCAGAACGATCACAACTGCAGATCAGATGCTCCAGGAAGTTCTGAACATCAAGCGCTAATAGCGACTTGATTCTCCCTAGACGATCTTAAATAATACTCCAGTAGGGGACACCGTAAGGTGTCCTCTATTTATTTTATGGGATCTTTATCAGTTTTGAGAACGGCCATCACGCCGTAATGATCAGAGATGTAGATGAGTCCATCCTTGTCCTCTCTGCCACCGCAATGAAGCGGATATTTCTTCTTGAAGACAATCTCGTGACGAGAAATCTCCATCTCATCCTGAACAAAAATATGATCGAGAGTGGAATCAGTCTGATCCCAACCGATGTAGCCATTTTTATATTGGTTCACAATTCTCAAAAGGAGAG
>JBKJNQ010000195.1:0-11683 GCA_046593575.1 Bacteriovoracaceae bacterium | reverse complement strand
TTCCCTGGAACGCGAGTCTCGAGCTGATTGAGTCTTATCGCCCGCAGGGGGTTCTTCTCTCGAATGGCCCGGGAAATCCCAAGGATATTCCGGAAGTTCTTCCGGTCATTCGCTCTCTTCAGAAAAAATATCCGATGTTCTCCATCTGCATGGGTCATCAGCTCTTTGCTCTGGCCAATGGTGCAGACACAGAGAAACTCAAATTCGGACATAGAGGTGCGAATCACCCGGTCAAAGATCTGCATCTGGGAAAAGTGTTCATGAGTTCACAGAATCATGGTTATGCCGTGACCAATGAATCCATCAATAATTCAGAACTCCAGGTTACTCAGATCAACATCAATGACAAAACCGTCGAGGGTTTAAAACATAAAACCTATCCCGCATTTTCTGTTCAGTACCATCCGGAAGCTTGCCCGGGTCCGGAAGATACAGGCTGGCTTTTTGACGACTTCCTCTCAGGAATAAGGAATTAATTATGGCCAAGAACCTTGAACTCAAAAAAGTTATGGTTATCGGATCAGGCCCGATCGTGATCGGTCAGGCCGCCGAGTTTGATTACTCCGGTACTCAGGCGGTGAAATCCCTCATCGAAGAAGGTGTGGAAGTGGTCTTGGTGAATTCCAATCCCGCCACCATCATGACGGATAAAGAAACGGCCCATAAAGTTTACATTGAACCCCTCACGGTAGAATTTCTTCTAAAAATTATTCATAAAGAAAAACCCGATGGTCTTCTTCCGACTCTCGGTGGACAGACAGCACTCAACCTCGCCGTGAAGCTCGAAGAAGGCGGACATCTGAAACGCCTCGGTGTTCAGCTTCTGGGATGTAAAGTTGATACCATTCATAAAGCCGAAGACAGAAAACTTTTTAAAGAGCTCATGATTGAAATTGGTGAGCCGGTTCCGGAAAGTAAGATCATCACGAATATTGATGAAGCGATGGAGTTTGTGAACCGGATCGGATATCCGGTCATTATCCGTCCCGCTTTCACCCTCGGAGGAACCGGCGGTGGAATCGCGGTGAATGAAGAAGAACTCATTGCGACCGTGAACTCCGGCGTATCAGCTTCTCCCATCGGTCAGTGTCTGCTCGAGAGATCGATCGCTGGATTCAAGGAACTCGAATACGAAGTGATCCGCGATTCCAACGACAACTGTATCATCGTCTGTAACATGGAAAATATTGATCCGGTTGGCGTACATACCGGTGACTCCATGGTGGTTGCTCCCAGCCAGACGCTCTCGGATAAAGAATACCAGATGCTGAGAACTTCAGCGCTCAAGATCATCCGCTCCCTCAAAATTGAAGGTGGATGTAACGTTCAATACGCTATTGATCCGCATTCCTTCCAGTACTATGTGATCGAAGTGAATCCCCGCGTCTCACGTTCTTCTGCACTCGCCTCTAAAGCCACCGGATATCCGATCGCTAAAATTGCAGCGAAAATTTCTCTGGGCATGACACTTGATGAAATCCTGAATCCCATTACCAAGAAAACATACGCCTGCTTTGAACCGGCACTTGATTATGTGGTGACGAAAATTCCGAGATGGCCTTTTGACAAATTTATCACTGCCAATCGCCGCTTAGGCACACAGATGAAGGCAACTGGTGAAGTGATGGCGCTTGGCCGCACTATTGAGGAATCGCTCCTGAAGGCGATCCGTTCTCTCGAGATCGGCATTCAGCACATTGAGCTTCCTTCTCTTAAAGGGAAATCCCGGGAAGAGATGATTGCTAAAATCATGAGACAAGATGATGAGAGACTTTTCGCCATTTCTGAGGCGATGAGAATCGGAGTGACGGAAAAAGAGATTAATGATCTGACAAAAATCGACTTTTTCTTTCTCGGTAAGATTACCAACATCATCCGGATTGAAAAACTTCTCACACAGAAAGGTCTTGATGTTGAAACTGTCATGGAGGCCAAAAAATATGGTTTCTCCGACAACTATCTGGCCCGCGTATTCAAAAAAGAAGAAAAAGAAATTTATGAATTCCGGAAAAAGCACGGAATCATTCCTGTTTATAAAATGGTTGATACCTGTGCCGGAGAATTTGAATCTACGACGCCTTATTACTATTCTACATATGGTCGCCAGGACGAAGTTCTTGAATCTACCAAGAAGAAAGTGGTCGTCCTTGGTTCGGGCCCGATCAGAATCGGCCAGGGAATTGAGTTTGACTATGCTACCGTTCACGCCATCGATGCCATTCGCAGCATGGGTTATGAAGCGATAGTGATCAACAACAATCCTGAAACTGTTTCCACTGACTTTAATATCTCTGACAGACTCTACTTTGAGCCTCTTACTGTTGAAGACGTTCTTCATGTGATTGAACGTGAAAACCCGGTGGGGGTCATTGTTCAATTCGGCGGGCAGACCGCGATCAATCTCGCTGAACCACTGGCCGAACGTGGAGTCAGGATTCTTGGAACATCCGTTGATGACATTGACCGCGCTGAAGACAGAAGAAGATTTGAAGAACTCATGACCAGTCTTAAGATTGCTCAGCCCCTTGGCTGTACAGTCACTTCCATTAATGAGGCAGTTGAAAAATCTGCACACCTTGGTTTTCCGGTGATGGTTCGTCCTTCGTATGTTCTTGGAGGACGAGCGATGGAGATCGTCTACAATGAAACTGAACTCATGGACTACATGAGGCGCGCCGTTCAGGTGAATCCTGAACATCCGGTTCTGATTGACCGCTATATGATCGGTCGTGAAATGGAAGTCGATGCGATTTCCGATGGAGAAACGGTCTTCATCCCAGGAATCATGGAGCACATTGAAAAGGCCGGAGTGCACTCCGGAGACTCAATTGCGGTTTATCCTCCTCAGACAGTTTCAAAAGATATTCTTGAAAAACTTTCCTCTGTCACACTTTCGATCACCCGTGCCCTTAACATTAAGGGACTCATCAATCTTCAGTTTGTGATTTACCGCGGAGAAGTTTTTGTGATTGAGGTTAATCCGCGTTCATCCAGAACCATTCCTTTCCTCTCGAAAGTGACGGGTGTTCCCATGGCGAAAATTGCTACCAAGGCGATTATGGGCGAATCCCTCCTCTCTCAAGGTTACTTCCACGGCACACTCGAACCTAAAGGCGAAGTCGCCGTGAAAGTCCCGGTATTCTCTTTTGCCAAGCTCTCAGAGGTTGAAATTGCTCTTGGGCCAGAGATGAAATCAACCGGTGAAGTGATGGGGAAAGATAAGATCTTCGAGAAGGCCTTGCACAAAGCATTTGTCGCGGCAGGAGTGATTATTCCTGAGTCAGGAACTATCCTCGCTACTATCAGCGATCAGGATAAGGAAGAAGCACTGGCGCTCTTCAAACGGTTCTACAATGTGGGCTTTGACTTCCTTGCGACTGAAGGAACGGCGCTCATGCTTAAGAATGCTGGTATTCCGGTAAGAACAGTAGACAGAATCGGACAATCGCAGAATGATTTATTAAAAGAAATCAAATCTGGGAAAGTTGCCCTGATTGTGAACACCATCTCGAAAGGCAAGAATGTCGAATCAGATGGATTTAAAATGAGACGGGTGGCGGTGGAACGGGGACTTCTTTGTCTCACCTCACTTGATACAACGGAAGCTTTGCTCAAAACAATTGAGCGAAATTCCTTTACCATGGAACCACTGACATGATCCCAGAAGAAAAGATTGTTGTTGCCATCGATACGACTGACGCAGTTCAGGTGGCACGGATTTTTTCCGCCCTTAAGGGGCATAATGTCTGGATTAAGATCGGAATGGAAGCCTACTACTTTTTTGGCGCGAAAATTATTAACGATGCCAAGCGAGAAGGCTTCCGGGTTTTTCTCGACATGAAACTTCATGACATTCCTACGACCGTTGAAAACGCGCTTAAAGTTCTGGCGCGACTTCCGATAGACATGATTAATATTCATGCTGCCGGCGGATCTGAAATGATGAAAAGGGCGGCCGATACTGTAAAGGCGCTCCCAACACGACCGCTTCTCGTTGCCGTGACTCAGCTCACGAGTACGACCCAGGAGCAGATGAATAAAGAGCAGAGAATTCCAGGTGATATTCAGGAAAGTGTTGCTCATTATGCTTCACTGGCCAAGACCGCCGGATGCGATGGCGTGGTTTGCTCACCTTTTGAAGTTCAGACCATCAAGCTCATTTGTGGATCTCGTTTTATTTGTGTTACTCCAGGCATCCGGCCTCTCGGAGTAGCGACAAATGATCAGGCAAGAGTCATGACTCCCATGGACGCTTTCAGGAAAGGCTCAGACCTGATGGTTATTGGCCGTCCGATTACCCAGGCATCAAGCCCAGGTCTGGCACTGATGAATATCACGAAAGGTAACGATGATTGATCGTGAGATTGCCCGCACTCTCCTCAGAGAAAAAGCAGTTTTCCTTAGACCTCATGAACCGTTTACCTGGACCTCGGGAATTAAATCCCCGGTTTACTGTGACAATAGACTACTTATCTCAACGGTCACTCCACGAGACATGATCGTCGACGCATTCTGCGAAGAGATCAAAAAACTTTCAGTCGACGTGATTTCCGGCACGGCCACAGCGGGGATCCCCTGGGCAGCTTTTGTTGCTCAGAAATTAAAACTACCGATGGTTTACGTCCGAAGCTCCTCCAAGGATCACGGACGCCAGAATGCGATTGAAGGCAAAGCCTCTTCAGGAATGAAGACTGTTCTCCTGGAAGACCTTATCTCAACGGGAAAGAGTTCGATTGCGGCAGCAAGAAAACTTGAAGAAGAAGGTGTTAAGGTCACAAAAATATTTTCGATCTTTACCTACGGTTTTGCAGAAGCCGACAAGGTGTTCAGTGAAGCCGGTTTTACCTGTCACTCATTGACGAATTTTGATATTCTCGCCAAGGTCGCATTTGAAGACAAAATGCTCGACGAAAAAACCCTCGACCAAGTCCTCCTCTGGAGAAAAAGCGTAACCTTCCCATGAATGATCTTACATACAAGAATCGGAAACTGGTTTTCGCCAGCGCCGATGTCGCTGCTCTCACCCGTAAATTTAAAACTCCCTTTTTCCTATATTCGGAAGAAATTCTTTCAAGAAACTTTGAATCCTATGACCAGGAATCCCGCCAGGCGGGACTCATTAATCCTCTGGTTTGCTTTGCCATGAAATCTAATCCGAATCGCGAGCTGGTTAAGATTCTGGCGAAACTTGGTTCGGGTGCCGACATTGTATCTGGGGGAGAATTAAAACGTGCTCTCGAAGCTGGGATTCCAGCGAAAAAAATTGTTTTCTCCGGTGTGGGCAAGACCGCTGAAGAAATTAAATACGCTCTAAAAAAAGATATTTATTCATTTAATGTCGAATCGATCGAAGAGCTTGAGCTCATCAATCATCTGGCACAAAAACAGAGAAAAACTGCGCGCATCTGTTTTCGTCTCAACCCTGTGGTTAAGCCCAAGACACATAAATTTATATCTACAGGAAATAAAACACATAAGTTCGGGATTCTTGAAAAAGATGTTCTTGCATCACTGAAAGTGAAATCCTGTTGGACTCATTGTAAACTAGTAGGACTTTCCGTCCATATTGGATCCCAGCTGCTCGATCTTCGCGCGACAGGTAAAGCGATCAAGACATTATCGGAAGTGGCGTTAAAAACCGGTCTTCCCCTCGAGTTTCTTGATGTGGGCGGTGGACTAGGTGTGGATTACCATCCCGATGATACAAAAAAACTTCCTGCGATTCGGGACTATATGCAGCTCGTGGCCAAACAGCTTCAGAAGCATTTCTATTCGAAAACAGATCTGCGTCCGCGAGTTGTGTTTGAACCCGGTCGCCGGATTGTGGCGAAGGCCGGAATTTTTGTCATGAGTGTTCTGCGAAATAAAGTCTCAGAAGAAAACCACTTTCTCATCGTGGATGGTGGCATGAACGATTTCATGCGCCCTTCTATCTACGGCGCTTATCACGGACTGTTTCCAGTGAAAGAAGCTAAGAATGAAGTTCGTTGTCATGTCGTGGGCCCGATTTGCGAGACAACTGACTGCTTCGGCTCGGATCGCCCACTTCCTAAGCTCAAATCCGGAGATCATCTGGTTCTTGCTGACACCGGTGCTTACGGATTCAGCATGGGATCAAATTATAATCTTCGCGGAAGACCGCTTGAGCTTATGATCAAAAAGAATAAAGAATTGAAAGTGGTGAATAAGCCGCAAAGTTACGACGAACTTCTTTAGAATTTTCCAAAATCGAAGATTTTCTCAGGAATGTTAAAAGATAGACCTACGCTTATAGAATCGTAATTTCCCGCACCGGAAATCTGGTGCCTGCTGTAATCTATGAAAGTAACGATTTCACCAAATCTTTTATGGAGTCCGGCACCTAGAAGCACTCCGTTTCTTTTTACACCCTGTTCAACCTGATAGACTTTATCAGCAGTCTGCTGAGTCTGAGTTGTCTGTGCAGTTATTTTTTGATCAAGAGTATAGCTTCCGATTCCGGCCCGGAGGTAATAAAAAGCAAAGCTCAAACGAAGTGCAGCACCAATTGCAACCGCATTAGTATTAAAGTCATCGCTCTCACCGTCGTGTTTTACTTTTCCTGAAGTTTTAAGGCTCTGATAAAAACCTTCAATACCGATGAATTCTTTTCCGAATCCAAAGAATCCTCCGTACCCTGCGCCCTTCTGATTCAACTTATACTTATTAGTAATGTCCGATGTGTAACGGCTATAGCCGTACTGACCTCCGATATAAGCGGAAGCTTGAGTTTCAAATGCGGTAAGGAGTGAGAAAATGATGAGTACATATTTCATTTGATCACTGCGATGTTAAGAGGATCCGAAAGTCCGACCCCACCGATCACACCAACAAAAGCTCCGTCTTTAGTCAGCTCGAGAAGGTGATCATAACCTCGGTCGGCAATCAGTAGATTTCCGTTTTCCCGGATGGCAATCTTCGACGTCAGAGCAGCAGTGAGTGTATTTGAGTCCGTGTAAGTCCAAAGAGTCGTTGTCATGGCTGAGTTGTAGGCCCTGACAGTGAAAATGGTCGAGTATACCACGTACACTGTCCCGTCCGGAGCTTGAATACACCCACTCATTCCAGACGCGGCAAGTGCTGGGGTTGGCGCAACAGAAGTCACCACAGGAGTCGCGTTGATCACACCAGCAGCAGTATAAGTTCTAAGAGTGTTTGCTGTGCTGGACGAGCAAACCATGAACTGTCCGTTAATCATGGGAGCAACATCGACGGTTGTGGCAGCGGGAAAAGTCAAAGGGTATGGAGCTGCAGCACGCTGACCGAGAGAATTAAACTTTTCAATCAAGGTCGTATTTTTAAGAATGACCAGATCGCCGTTTGTGAGCCTCGCCAACCCCTGCTGAGTCGAATTGATATTACTGTTGGAAATGAGAGTTGTTTCGTTTCCTTCAAAAAGATCCAGTTTTCTTACGGCATCAAAAGAAGCTGTTGTGTGATCAAAATTATAGAGAATGGCCTTATTGAGGGTGTCGTAAATAAGAGCATTGAAGAGGATCGCAGCGTCAGTTTGTGCATCAACGAGAGTGGCCTTAAAAGAACCGTCTTCATTGAGAAGAATGACGGAATCATTCCCGGAATTTGTGACAACGATGTCACCCTTCTGAATGAGATTAACCTCATCACTTGTGCTTTGAATGGGAGAATCATTCTGAATAATGCAGGAAGCCGAAAGCGCTAAGAACAAGAGGGATTGAAAGAAGCGAACAAGCATAGAGTCCTCCGTTTCCAATTATACGGATTCTCTTAATAAACACGAGCTAGATATATTTTTCCTTAACGCTGCGCAAAAGCATTTGATAGTAGATGAAAACAGGCGCCTTTATAGGCGCCCGTTACCAAACATCTAACTAATTTTTGTAGATTAGGGTTCGAGTTGACTCGAGTGCTGGAAGCTCAATCCGGTTAAGAACCTTGCCGGCGAAAAACAGGCGCGCCGTGATGCTGAACTTTCCGTTCTTGAGTGGAAGTCCAAGCGCTGGCATGTTCACTTCAACTGAGCTCGTTATAGCGTCTTCAGAACGCACAGTGAATTCACCCTGCTTGAGTGTACGGTCCAAAAGAGTGTCGTCTGAAGCGAGAGCTTTCTTCTTCACCACGTTCAGGGCCACAGAAATATCTCCTCTTCCTGCTGCTGGTCCAGCTTTCACTGAAAGAAGACCGTCTTTGATTGAAATTTTCGTGAGCTTGATCGCGGTCACAACAACTGAAGCTTCGACGAGTTCAACATTGTAAGTAGCGTTGATGATCTTCACTGATCCGGCCATGACCGGTTCAATCGTTTCGTTTTTCACCACTCCGATAAATTTCTTTGAACCATTCATCATGAGCGTGATCTGATCACCGTTAAGGCTTACTGTGAATTTCTCTAAAGATGCCTCAGATGAAGCTTTAACAATCGTCAGGGTTACTTTTGTATCAACATCAAAATCCTTTACTTCAAACGGAGTGCGGACAGTGCGGATGCATGAGTAAGGAATCTGACGATAGATCGGCTGCTGATAACAAGTTTGTGGATACGGTGATGGATAGTAAGGACCTGGGTATGGACGCGGATAACCCGGGCCTGGATATCCACGGCCTGGGCCATAATAACCGCCGCCGGTACAGATAGTTGAATAACCAACGATCTCCTGACGATAACAAGTCGAAGGAACGTCTTCGACTTTATATTCTGTGTGAGTCTTCTCGCCTTTGAGAAGAAGATCCACAGAATCCTGGGATCCGTCATAGTTAAAAGTCTTGGTTTCGCCGGTTGAGGCAAGACCTGAAAGCGAAACGCATAAAGCGATCACGCTGAAGAAAAGTTTCATGTTTACTCCTGTTAAAATGGATGAGTTTCCTTACCATTTCCGGAATGAGATGAGACTTAAGAAATGTAAAATTTACCCGACTTTCCAGGAGGTCGTTCCATCCGGATTGTCATGAAGTGAGATGCTCTTCGCCGCCAATTCCTTCCGGATTTCATCTGCCCTACCCCAATTCTTCTGGGCCTTAGCGGTTTTTCTTTCCTCAATAAGCCCTTTGATCCACTCAGCATCAACACCCGAGTTGGATGTATCGTGATCGAGCTTAGAAAGGGATTGAATCACCCCTTCTGGATCCGCATGAATGAGACCCATGCTGTCCTGGACGAACTTCACCGCGCGATGAACTTCTGCCAGAGATTCAGGAGAAAGCTGATCCTTTTTCCCTTTGACGTAACGAAGAAGGGTGAAGAAATGTCCCAGAGCACCTGCTGAATTGAAGTCATTAGAGAGTTCTTCTTCCATCTTAGGGATGCAGGATGAAATTTCTTCATCGATACCTGGGCCATTTGCCTTGTAGGTCTTCAAATCAACCACGAATTCATGAATGCGTCTGACTTCATCAATTCCACGACCAACAACTTCTTCGGTCCATTCCAGGCGGGCACGATAATGAACAGTCAGAAGAACATGACGGAGGACTTGTCCTCCATATTTATTCACGAAGTCTCTGATCTTCACAACGTTACCAAGAGACTTGCTCATCTTCTCGGTGCCGAAGTTTAAGAATTCGTTATGGGCCCAGTTATGACAGAAAGTGCAGTTGTTAGCGGCTTCTGATTGAGCGATTTCATTTTCATGATGCGGGAACATGAGATCGACTCCACCGTGGTGAAGATCGAGTGTGTCTCCTAAAAACTTTTTCGCCATCGCAGAACATTCAATATGCCAGCCAGGACGTCCCTTGCCCCACGGAGAATCCCAAAAAGGCTCACCGGCCTTGGCCGGTTTCCAGAGAACGAAATCGGCTGAATTTCTCTTTCTCGCATCCACATCTACGCGGATGCCGTGTTGGAGAGAATCGAGATCTTTTTTGGAAAGTTTTCCATAGTCAGCAAATGAAGGGACATCAAAGAAGACTTCGCCCTCAACCACGTAAGCTTTTTTGTTGGCGAGAATGTCTTCGATCATTTTAATAATCTCAGGCAGCGTCTCAGAAACTTTCGGGGTATGAGTTGCCGGAAGCATGCCCAGAAGATTGAAGTCGGTTTCACACTCTTTCACATACATCGCCGCGTACTCGATCGGATCGCGACCAAGTTCCTTGGCGCGATCGATGATCTTGTCATCAACGTCCGTGTAGTTCCGGACAAAATTCACTTTATACCCAAATGTACTCAGGACTCGGTGAAAGAGATCTGCCACCACAAACGAACGAGCATTCCCGATATGAGCAAAGTCATAGGTTGTGGGCCCGCACGAATAAAATTTTACCTTGCCCGGTTCAACCGGAACGAAGTTTTCTTTCTTGCGGGAGAGATTATTGTGAATCCGGATTTCTTTAGCCATCTTTTTCCTGTTTGGTATTACCAAGAACTGAAATGCGTTTTTTAATAACGGCAATCGGTGTAAGTGGAATGAGTAATTTCAAATCCGGCCCATGATCGTGACCCGTGAGAGCTGCTCGCACGCCCTGAAAGAGCGGCTTACCTTTGACTCCCATATCTTTCTTCAGTGTATCCATCCAACCATTCAGCTGGGCCTCATTCACAAAAGGAGCTCTGACCTTCGCTACCTCAGTGCCGATAAATTCAAGAATCTTCGGGGTAGTTTCCCAACCCAGAATTTCCATCAGCTCATTTTTCATTTCGATGTGCTCGGAGAAAATCATCTCGTCAGCTTTCTTAGGAATATCGGTGATGAAATCCGCGTACTGCTTCAGAAGATTAATCGCTCCCTCTTTCCACGCAGAATCCTGCTTGTTGAAAGCTTCTGCCTCTGGAATAGAGACGAGCAGTTTCAGGATTTGAGCATTCTCCATTTTTTTCAGGTGCTGACCATTGACCCACTTGAGTTTTTCCAGATCATACATCGCTGCGTGAGCAGAGAATCTCTCAAGACCGAAGACACTCACAATTTCTTCTTTGGCGAAAATATCTGTCTCACTTGGATGAGACCAACCAAGAAGAGTGAGGTAATTGCACATCGCCTCCGGAAGATAATGCTCATTCCGGTAAAGGTTTACTGAAGTCGCTCCGTGGCGTTTCGATAATTTTTGACGATCAGAACCAATGAGAAGAGAGACGTGAGCAAACTCCGGCAGCTTCGCTCCTAGTGCTTCGTAAATCATAAGCTGCCGAACAGTATTGTTCAGATGATCTTCGCCGCGGATCACGTGCGTGATGTCCATCAGCATGTCATCAATCACACAGCAGTAATTATAAACCGGAAGACCATTGGATCTCACGATCACAAAGTCCCCGACCATGTTGGCGGGATAAGTAACGTCGCCTTTGACTTTATCGTGAAGGGTGTAAGCTTTCTTCGGAGCACGGAAACGGATCGCCGTTTTTTCTCCGGCCTTGATTCGCGCCATCGCTTCAGCTTTATGAGCGGCCTCTTTCCATTTCCCTTCGTAAATCGGGTCGCGGCCTTCGGCTTCAGCCTTCGCCTTCATCGTCTCGAGCTCTTCTTCGGTACAGAAATCGTAGTAAGCGAGGTCGCGCTCGATTAATTGCTGGGCATACTTCTGATAAATTTCTGAGCGCTCAGACTGACGATAAGGAGCGTATTTAGGATTCGGTTTATCTGGACCCTCGTCATGAAAAATTCCAAGCCATTTCAGGTCTTCGATCTGAAGTTTTTCATATTCGGCGTTGGATCTTTCAATATCGGTGTCTTCAATCCGGAGAACGAAC
>JBKJNQ010000166.1:0-4614 GCA_046593575.1 Bacteriovoracaceae bacterium | reverse complement strand
CTTTGAGGGAGGGATTAATCGCATAAGTCTTCCATAGAAGTTTTCCGGTCTGCGCATCAAGCGCTACGATGCTTCCCTTGAAGTTACAGCATGGATACTTAGTACCCTTGACTCCAGGGATCTCCGACTCTTGTGATGAAATACCGACGATGACTTTCCCGTTGTAAACAATCGGAGACATCGTAATCCGCGAAGCGAAGTGTGTTTCCACCAACGTTTTCCAGACAAGCTTTCCTGTGAGTCGGTTGATGCCCATGACGCTGCTTCCGGGAAGGCCTGCGTAGGTCGTGAGAGTGCGTGCGAGGAATTTGAAGTTATTGATCGAGTCGCCAATGAAGACCATGTCGCCGCTGATCGCGGGGCTAGAGCGAGAGAAGTCGCGTAGCTTGTGGCCGGTGTAGGTCTCGACTTTTTTTGACCAAATCTTTTTTCCCGTCGTGGCGTCGACGGCGTGCAGACTTCCTCCGCCGAAGAGTCCTTGGAGATTGATTTTTGAGATGTCATTGAAGTAGAGCGTATTTTTGGTGAAGGTAGGTGTGGCAATCACGCTCGATTCGGTTTCGTAGATCCATTTCGTTTTCAGCTGTGCGACGTTCTTTCGGTTCAGTATGGGATGATCGGGCGTGAGGTTGTGATTATTGTGAAGGTCCCCGGACCACTGAGGCCAGCGGGACGTGATTTCTGCCGGGGTACGGTCTTTTGTAAGATCCCCGGGAATCAAAGTAGAGCAGGATATAATAAGTAAAAGCGGGAATAGTTTTTTTAACTTCACGGAATCGCCTTGGTCCTGATTATTTTTTGTTAGCTTCTCGTATTCCGGAGGCGGCAAGATTCGCCATAATCCCGTACGCAAGGTTGGTCGGATGAACGCCATCGGAAGCATACTCCACGGAAAGTCCACCCTCAATGTCCGTCAGAGCAGAATGATAATCCACGTACACGAAGCCACTATTTTCTGCGTACGACCTAAGCCATTTATTAAGTGTCCGGATATCTTCGGCAGGTTTCATGCCCGCTCTCCAGCTAAAAACTTTCGCCGGTGGAACTGATCCAATCACGATGCGGATTCCGTGCATTTGAACGAGCTCACAAATCGTGCGGATATTGTTTTTGATTTTTTCCAGGGAGATGGGACCAGTGTTACCAGCGAGATCATTGGTTCCGGCCATGAAGTGGACGATCCGGGGGTTCAGATTAATCACATCCGTACGAAGGCGCACGAGCATCTGAGAAGTGGTTTGTCCCGAGTAGCCACGGTTAATCGTGTCGTTCGGATCTAGTCCCGGAATACCGTTTCTCCAGCCTTCGGTGATGGAGTCACCGAAATAGATCACCCGGTTTTCAGTTGCTGGTGGAAGAGCAGCATTGATCTTTTCGTATTTGCAGAGTCCGCCGAAATCCTGAGCGAGATTATTCTGTCCCTGAATGAGATCACAGGATTTTTCTGTCGCCGCGGTCTGGGCAAAAGCACTAAGAGAGATGAGCATAAGTAAGACTGCCTTCATGAGAAATCCTTTTTACTTGGGAGACTCGACAATGGGGAGTGCAGGAAGACCAGAAAACCGCGTGAGAAGAAGCTCGATCAGCATGGCATTAGGCCAGCCGAAATCTTTTCTGGTGAAACGCGCGGGGTTCGAAGGATCAAAGGACTCATGGAGAACATGGTCCCCCGGATCACTAAGAATGAGCATTTCTAGTGTTGCCTGAAATTCAACCGGATCTTTCGTGGTGAAGGCCTGAGCAAGAAGTGCCAGAGGCCAGACCATTCCGCGACGGGTATGCGGACTTCCGATTCCGCTGGCGAGTGTGCCTGCAAAAAAGAACGGATTGTCTTTTGAGAGAATAAAACGACGCGTGTTCTGATAAATGGGATCATTTTCACTAAGGTAGCCGTACCAGGGAGCACTCATCAGACTCGGAAGATTTCCGTCATCCATGAGTTTAAAATTTCCGAGGCCATCGACTTCATAAGCGTAGATCTTGCCGTAATTTTTTGTGGGGATGATGCCGTGATTTTTAATTCCGTCGTTCACCTGTTTCCGGAACTTTTCCAAAGACTCTGCGTAGGCAATATTATTGAAAACAGTCCGCTCAATTTCTGCCAGTGCACCCAGCGCTTGAACCGTCATCATTTCAGAAGGGATGAGATAATTAAATTCGCAGCCGTCATCCGATGGGCGGAAGCCCGACCAGATCATCCCAGTAAAGGCGACCGGATTATTCCGGAGCTCCTGGTGATAGTAGTGCGGGTCAGCGTCGTGGTTCTGCTCTTTTTGCATCGTACTCACGGCAACTTCAAAACCAGCGCGCACTTCCGGAGAGAAAATGCTGGCATCGCCCGTCACTTTCCAATAGGTCCACGCCAGAAGAATCGGATTAGCGAGTGAGTCGAGTTCGTATTTCTTTTCCCAGATAGAGTAGTCGCGCTTAAAGGCATTGGCATATGGCTCTTTGGCCATTCCACGTGCCTGTCTTAAAACCACACCCTTTAAAAATGCACGGACGTCAGGATTCGATTTTGCGAAAAATAAAAACGGACGTACCTGCACGGAAGAATCCCTGAGCCACATCGCCGGAATATCTCCGGTCGAAACGTAGACGGAATCATCTGGCATCTGAATGAACTGAGATTCGAGATTCTTTAGAGCTCCCTGATAGAGAGCTGTGAGACGCGGATCACGTGAGGAAAAGGAATTTCCGGCAAGATCAACCAGACGAGGTAAAGAGTCTGCTAAAGAGACGGAGCTTGCGAAAAGTAAAATTGCGAGGAGATAAATTTTAGTGAGCATGCTTGTGTCCTTTGAGGCCGTAGTAAGCAACGAACATGTAGCAAATAATCGGCAGGAAGAAACTTTGGTGAAGTCCCATCTTGTCGGCGAGCATCCCTTGAAAGAGTGGAATAATCGCTCCGCCTACGATCGCCATACAGAGAATGCCGGAACCCTGAGCGGTATGGTCACCGAGATCATCGATGGCGAGAGTGAAAATGGTCGGGAACATGATCGAATTGAAAAGTCCGATGGAAAGGATCGCGATCATGGCGAAGCTTCCAGTCGTGAACATCGCTGCGAGAACAAGAGCTGCTGCAATGACGGCAAATAAAGTTAAGATCCGCGCAGGGCCTGCTTTTCTCATGACAAATGAACCGATGAATCGTCCGCCCATCGCCCCACCCCAGTAGTAGGCGAGAAGTTTCGCGGCTTCCTGCTCCGGCATACTCATGACGGAAGGAAGATTGAGGAAGTTTACGATATAAGAACCGATAGCGACTTCTGCGCCGACGTAGCAAAAAATTGCGACTGCACCCAGGACCAGGTGACGGTAGTGCCAGGCGGCCGAGCGGATTTTTTTATTTTCAGGATTTGATTTTGATTCTTCGGCGGTGACCGTCGGAAGTTTCACGAACCACAAAAAGACAGCGAGAAAAATGAGTGCGCCAGTGAGGAAAAGATACGGGCCCTTTACGGCAGTGGCTTTTTCTACAGCGGTAGTCGTTTCTGAGCCCGCGAGAATGAGGGCCGCTCCGAAAAGTGGGGCGAGTGTTGTTCCTAGCGAATTGAATGCCTGAGCAAGGCTCAGTCTAGAGGACGCAGTTTCTTTCGGGCCCAGGATTGAAATATAGGGATTCACTGCGACCTGAATAATGGTGATGCCACTTGCGAGAACAAATAAACCGAAAAGAAAAAAGGGATAGGACTGGAGTTCTGCTGCGGGAATAAAAAGTAAGCAACCGAGGGCCGTGATACACAGACCGATGATCGTTCCCGTTTTGTAACCCAGACGCTGAACGAGTTTTCCGGCCGGCATGGAGATGACAAAATACGCTCCAAAAAAACAGAACGCCACCATGGAGGCCTGAGTGTAGTTGAGCGTGAAGAGGGCCTTAAGATGAGGAAGAAGAATATCATTCAGGCAGGTGATGAAGCCGAACATGAAAAACAGGGCCGAAACGAGCCCGAAAGCGAAGGTGTAATTCTTTTCGTTTTTACCGGAAATACCACTCGTCGTGGTCGTAGCTGTGACGGTTGCCATGGGGCCCCTTTTTAGATGATTTCCGGTTTTAATTTCAGGGCAGGATTCGGTCAATATAATTAACGAGCAAGGCCTCTATCTCATCTATTTTACGAAGAGATAATTACCCTCGAGATTGACCGGATTCCTATAGACTTTGAGCGAATTGATATCGATCGCCCAACCGGATGGATGAGTCTTATTTAATGAGACTTCAAAGTCCGGGTGGCGAAACAAAAGACGGGGAGAAGTGTCTTGAAAAACATTCGTCAAAACTCCCGGCCGCAGAGAAAAATCAGCGACTTTGAGTCCCTTTTCCAGATGAAGTTCCCTGTCTGTCCTGCCCCAGTCCCAGAGGCGGTAAGTGATTCCAGAACACTGCTGAACTTCGAGGATTGTGAGCCCCGGGCCAATGGCGTGAATTGCCCCAGCTGGGACCGAGATAAAATCCCCAACGTTTACGGGAAAAAATTGCATGATTTTATCGACGTCTGCGTTCTTTAAAAGGGCCTCACGGAGATGAGATTCATTCAGTTCTGGTTTTAGTCCCAGGTACACACCTGACCCCGGTTCCGCAGAAAGAACCAGCCAGCATTCAGATTT
>JBKJNQ010000154.1:0-5053 GCA_046593575.1 Bacteriovoracaceae bacterium | reverse complement strand
TTTCTGCCTGAACTGTCAGAGAAAAGAAGGCAATAAGAAAGAACAAATTCTTCATGAATAACTCTCTGTGGGTTAGAAGGCGGCCTTACGGCCGCCCGTTGAAATTAACGACGAACTGGTCTGTAGATTGCGTTGAGACCTGAAAGAGGCATGACCTTGTTGTGAAACTTGGCCGAACGCTCATAGATCCACATGAAGTCAGGGCGAGTTTCGGAAATCCACTCACCACCGATGATACGGCCTGAACCATCAATCTCGAGGATGTACTCGTAGTCTTTGTGACGGAATTCCTGGTGAACAGTACCAGTGACTGGTTCTTTCGAAACAAAGTTTTGCATACCAGTCGCTGCGCGCTCTGGAGTCCAGAATTGTAATTCTTCCCCGTACATAAACTGAGTCGTGATACGAATTCTTCTTTCAATTCCCGCCATGCGGTGTTCAGGGGTTACTGTTTCTTCAGCTTTAAGTTGTGAAGCATATCCATAAACCGGCTGATTCCAGATATCGTTCAGACGATCAATGTCGGCGACGAAACTTCTTGAGTAAATTCCGATCATGTTGGCGACAACAACATGGAAGGCACCAGCGTTCACATCAGCGCAAGCGGGGCTGTTATAATCTTCTGGAGAAGGAACAGGAATCTGACCATCGCGAACATCTTCTTCACCAGGAACTTTCCCGCGGACAGCACAACGTTTCCCTACGAAGCCGGAAGTTCCCCCGTAGTTATAAGCTTCGTGCATCGCCAGGAGACCTTTAACGTCTGACGAACCGAAAGGAACCTGAATACCATCCCGATTAGTGACAGTAACAGGGGCCGGCTCAGGATAGTTCGCAGCGGCCTGAGACCATCCGTGACAGATCCCTTCCCACCAAAGATCCCGTGGTGTGAATTTGCTCAGAGCTTTTCTTGTGAGTGTATAATTGTAATCGCCTTGAGCGATGTCATAAAGCTCAGCTGGTGAAAGCTGAGAAAGCTGCGCCTGACTCATGGCCTTGAGCTCTTCTTTGGTATTCATGTGATACTTAAACGGCTGTGGATCAGGGTGATTCCAGCGGTAAGCAATTCCACCTTTATTAGATGGCCAGTAAGTCTCTGACCACGCGTAGCGATTATCAGAAAGAGTCGCTGCCATGGGGAGATCATCAAATGTTGCCACCATCGGACCCTTTGCGATCCTTGACATGTTAGAGGGACTGCTAGCGCCATCCCATCTCGAGGCGAAAGCATTTGCTGTCATGAGAAGGATAAGTGAGAGAAGAACATTTTTCATCGTAACTTCCTTGGTTGATAAATCGAAAAAGCGAAAAAGCTGGAGCTTTATAGCCCAGCGAAAGCAACTCTCTCAAGATGCCAAGATGACACTGCCGATAATTTTACGATCGAGACTCAAATGAGTGAAAGTGAGTGGAGTGGCCTAAGATGAAAATGAAGACAAGCTAAAGCGTCAGGCCCGAGATGTAAGTGCTCTCTGCGGTAACGTTTAGATTGTCTCAATTGCCAGGGAAATTATTTTTGTGAGCTTAACCAGATCGTCGTATGAAATATTATGAAAGAGCGCGATTCTGAGCTGGTTCCGGTTAAGTTTCCGGTACGCCTCAATATCGTAAACAACATTCTGTGCCCGAAGAACAGCAGCGAGATCATCCATTTTATATTTGTCATCAACATCAATTGTGATGACAGCATCTGAACGCATGCTTTTTTCCGAAACGAATGGGTTGAGGTATGGCTTTTCTTCCGCCCATCCGTACATGAGAGCTGCTTTTCTTTTTGCCTCAGCAATCACTTTATCTTCACCAAGTTTATTCATGAGCTTCACCTGCTCATTCATCAGGAAGATCGTGGCTATCGCAGGTGTGTTGTAAGTCTGGTTCTGGCGCGAATTCTCTATGGCGTGAGACCACTTCATGTACTCCGGAATGTAGCGGGATTTATCCTGCTGAAGCCGGAGCGCTCTCTCCACTGCCTTGGGAGAAAGAATGGCAATGTATAAGCCTCCATCAGAAGCGAACACTTTCTGAGGAGCAAAATAATAGAGATCAACTTTTTTCCAATCTACTTTTATTTGTCCTGCACCCGACGTGGCATCAATGGCGAGGAGTGCATGCTGATCCTGAAGGGTGGGAAGTCCGGAGATCATCACACCCGTCGAAGTTTCGTTGAGAGTCGTACAAATCATGTCGTAACCAGGTTCATCTTTCGGATTAATTCCGTGACCTGGCTCAACCTTAATCTCGCGGGCCTTGAGCCACGGGATCTGAGCATGGGCCTTGTACCATTTTTCAGAAAATTCACCGGTCACATAGTGAAGAGAATTTTTCTCCACCATCCCGAGACCAATCATGTCCCAGAGAAGAGTCGCTCCCCCATTTCCGAGAACAATTTCATATCCCGAGGGAAGCTTGAAATATTCCCGAAGACCTTCCTGAAGTTCTTTCACCAGATTTCTCACGGCGGGTTTACGATGACTGGTACCAAGGAGAGATGTTCCGGTTTTTACCAGAGCTTCTAAGTGCGAAACCGGGATAAGGGAAGGTCCGACCCCGAAGCGAGGATCAGTAGGACGAAGGGAGGCAGGAACTTGGAAATTTTCGAACATATTTTCTCTCCGGAGAATGCTCTATGATAGCGAGAGCGCATTTAATTAGATAGCAATTAAGGATGCACAAGTATCTCCTTATTCTGATCGCATTGGTCGGCTTTTCGTCGACGTTGGTTTGCGCTCAATCGTTTGTGCCGGAAACAAAATATAAACGTGGGACTTTGAGGCCCGCTGAAACTGCTCCCCAGAATGTTTCCCAGACCAACAGCTGGGATAAAATGGATGCCTGGTATTTTCAATTTGGGACGCACACGGAATTTTTCAATAATGTTCAGACTGATACTTCTGGTGCCCAGAGGAAGATTGATTTCGCTCCGACTATTGGTCTTGGGATGAAATTCTCTTTCTCGCCTGCCTGGAAATTACTCCCTGAAGTAAACTGGGTTCTCCCCTACAAGTCACTTAGCTCCAACATGATCACCAATCTTTTCATGATCCGTGGAGACCTTGGGTATGAACTCACCGACTGGCTTCGCCTGAGACTCGGAACAAGTCTCATGTGGCTCAACATGCATGGCAAAGGTGGGAAGACAAAAATCAGTAATGGAAGTGGGCAATCCACATTCTACAATCCTGATGAAAACCGCTCAGCGATCAACAACACTTTAGATCTTGGTGTCGAAAGTTTCTTCTCGAAAGAATGGTCTGCAAGATTTCAAACCTATACTTACTCGCTCTTCCAGGCCCCTCGTCGTCAGGTTTCCTACACCCTTTTCCTTACTTACTACTGGGAATGACATGAAGTACTTGATCCTTCTTCTCCTCACCATTTCTGTTTCTCACGCCTTCACTCTGAATAATAATTTCGGAGCATCTTTTAAGAAGAACAAAGTTAAAGTTGCCGTAGCTGAAGATTCTATCTGCACGGGAATTACAGCTGCGGAAATAGAATCTCTGATTGGTCCCTCAGTGAACGATTTCTGGAACGAAGTCCCGACATCGCGCCTGAGACTGAAGCCTTCAGGATTTGCGACACGCATCCTCACTGCCGATATCAACACTGCAAGACTTTGCTCACCGACGGACTCGGTTTGCATCGCTGATGCCAATACCAAGGGTCAGCCGCTCCTTCCTCCGGTCGAGGGAATTGTCATCTCCTGCAATTCAACGGCAGATAATTATTCATCAGGCTCCGTCATTGCTGTCACTGTTCCCAATAGTTTTTCCGGCAAGAAGATCAGAGGAGCTGTGATTCTGATCAATGACTCGGGAGATTTTAAAAATCTTTCGCACTCCGATCGCATCGGAGTTATTGCTCATGAGATCGGTCATGCTATCGGTCTTGGTCACGCCGAGAACAGTCAACCTGAGGCACTGATGTACTACAAGACTGTGGACCTGAGACGCAGCCTTGGTGATGATGACATCCGAGGTGTTACGTATCTTTATCCCGTGAAAATTGATGGCTGCGGACTGATGGATAGCCTGGTTGCTTCAACTGTCATCATGAAAAAGGATGATGATGACAATGAGGGTTCCGGCGGAACCCCCTTCTGGCAGATGGGAATCGGGCTTTCTTTCTTTGTGATTCTTTCAGAAATGCTGCGATTACTTAAGCGCCCTAAGGCTCGTCCCGCGTTTTAAGCATTCGGCTTCGTATTCCTCAAGCTGAGACTTCTCCTCTGAATTCAGAAGATCCATATCAATCAGCGCAGGCTCAAAACCAATCCACACCAGACACTTCAAGCGAAGCATGCCGGGATAATCAGGATGCTTCTCAACATATCCAATATTCTCGATGCGGACTCCACCGAATCCTGGAATATAAATTCCGGGCTCAATAGAAACAACCTGACCTTCTTTCATCGGAAGATTTGAAATCGAAGAAACTCTCACTCCTGGTTCATGAACATGGATACCCACGCCATGACCTGTTCCGTGATTATAATCGTAACCTTTCTTTCTCATCGGCCCGCGTGCGTAAGCATCGAGAACGTTTCCGCGTGTTCCGACCGGGAAGACGGCATTCTGCATACCCAAAGTTCCTTTGAGAACCAGCGTGTAGATCTCCTTCATTTTTGGATGCGGCTTCTTCGTGGCATCCGCAAAGAACGTACGGGTTGTATCTGTCGCCCATCCACCCTCAAAATATCCGCCGGAATCAAGAAGGATCATATCGTTATCTTTAATCACAACTTCATCAGAGGGATTACCGTAATGAATGATCGAACCATTGGGACCCACGCCGGCGATCGTGTTGAAACTCTGCTCAACAGCACCTTCGGCCTGATATTTTTTTGATGTTTCGAGATACAGATCAAGTTCGGTCACGCGTTTCCCGGCCTTGATCGAATCTTTCAGCCACTTCATGGTTTTAAAAATTGCCTGATCGGATTTCTTGAACGAGGCTTCAATCGCCATAAGCTCAACTGGTTCTTTGATTGACTGGTACTCGTAAAGCCCGCCATCTTTTTCAGAAAGTTTTTCTGTGCCGAATGTTTTTACCA